>CALCZU010000102.1 GCA_937903155.1 uncultured Bdellovibrionales bacterium | reverse complement strand
TCTCGTTGTCGCGGTTTATTCCGGAAAGCCATTAGATTTTTCCGTTTTTCCAACCGTTCTCTTATTCTCGACCCTCTTTCGATTGTCTTTAAATGTCGCAAGCACCCGTTTAATTCTTTTAAAAGGACACGAGGGAGCTCAAGCCGCAGGTCATGTTATCGAAACGTTCGGTAATTTCGTCGTCGGAGGAAATTACATCGTCGGTGTGGTTGTGTTTGTGATCCTAATCATCATTAACTTTGTCGTGATCACTAAAGGTTCCGGCCGAGTGGCTGAAGTGGCTGCCCGTTTTATCTTGGACTCCATGCCTGGAAAGCAAATGAGTATTGATGCCGATTTAAATGCCGGCATCATCAACGAAGAGCAAGCAAAAGCACGCAGAAGAAAAATCGAGCGCGAAGCAGACTTCTACGGGGCCATGGATGGTGCCTCGAAGTTTGTTAGAGGAGACGCGATCGCTGCGATCTTAATCACGATTATTAATGTTATCGGTGGATTTGCCATTGGAATTTTCCAAAAAGGATTAGAACTCGAAAAAGCGGCTCAACTTTATACGTTAATGACGGTGGGTGATGGCTTAGTCGCTCAGATTCCCTCTTTGATCGTTTCTACCGCTGCCGGTATCATCGTCACTCGAGCCGCTTCGGGAGATGACTTATCTAAAGAAGTTGCAAAACAGATTTTCTTGCAACCCAGAGCGATGGCGGTGACTGCGGGGATCCTCCTTCTTTTAGGACTCATGCCAGGAATTCCGACAGCACCCTTTTTATTCTTAGCGCTGTCTTTAGGCGGATTTGCATGGTCTGTTCGCAAACACCAAGAGTCGACGGATAAACAATCCAAAATCGACGAAAAGAAGAAGAACGAACTTCAGGCTTCCGAAACCAATGTTCCACCCACGATTGATATTCTTGAACTCCAGGTGGGATATGGGCTTGTTTCACTTGTTGAAGGGGGCGAAGGCAAGAGTGAACTCGTTGATAGAATTTTTGGATTGCGGCGTGAATTTGCATCCGAGCTGGGCATTATTGTTCCAAAAGTTCATGTGAAAGATAACTTAGAGCTTGAACCGAGTGAGTACTCAATTCATGTGAAGGGAATTGCAGTGGGCGGCGGTAAGCTCATGACAGGCTATGTGCTTGCAATGGATCCGGGAAATATCGAAAAGCAAGTCGCAGGAATTGACACGAAAGAACCCGTCTTCGGATTGCCTGCATTGTGGATCGCCGAAAAACAGAAAGACCAAGCCGAGATTGCAGGTTACACCGTGGTTGATAATTCCACCGTTATCACAACGCATCTCTCAGAACTCATCCGAAAACACGCTTCTGAACTCATCGGACGACAAGAGCTTCAAGGTCTTATCGAGAATATCGAAAAAACGCATCCTAAGGTGGTTCAAGAACTCATCCCGAATGTCTTGCCCTTAGGAACAGTCTTAAAAGTATTCCAAAACCTTTTAAGGGAGCAGGTTCCGGTTAGAGATATTCTTTCTATCTTGGAAACGCTTGCGAATAATGGACCGACGATTAAAGACGCTGATGTCTTAACTGAGCACGTCAGAACTTCTCTCGCTCGCACCATCACCAACCGCTTGTCAGCAACGAACGGAGAGCTGCAAGTGATTACGATGCAAGGAAAGACGGAAGAAATCTTAATCCGCGGTTATCAAAAAACTGAAAACGGACCGGTTTTGAATTTGGAACCCGGCTTTTTTGAAAAGCTTGTCCATAAAATCAATGACACGATTGCAAAATCGGTCTTTGAATCGAATAAGCCTGTCTTAATCTGTCATCCAGTCATCCGTAGCCAATTGCGAAAGGCGTTAGAGCGGTTCATCCCGAACTTGAATATCGTCTCGGCAAATGAAATTGCCTCAAGCGCAAGAGTTCGCTCTCTTGCCACTGTAGAAGTCTAGAATCTTAAAGCTCTTAAATGGGGGAAATGAATATGTTCGTAAAGAAATTCGAAGGACGCACGATGGAAGAAGCGATCGGAAAGATCAAATCCGAATTGGGACCCGGAGCTTTGATCCTTTCAACGCAGAAAAAGCCGGTTCGTTGGTTTGAAAAAGAACTGGTGGAAGTCACTGCGGCCATCGAAAGGAAGGAAGAAAAGGTTGAAGCCCCTGTCGAAGAAAAACCCACCTATCAAGCTGCCGCAATCACTGCCCGTAAACTCACCGAAATTTTCCCCCACCGAAAAGAAGCCCTCTTCGACGGTTTTAGACCGGGGCCAGAAGCCAAAAAGCAGGTGAAGTATGTCGACATTCCGTCGGAAACCCCTGTTTTAAACACGCGCAATTTGGCGAACCGAATCCGTAGCGCTATCCCAAAAGAAACACGTGAAACCAAGGTCAATGAAACAGAACATGTTTCTCACTTCATTAAGTTGGGATTTTCTCCGGAGTCAGCAGAGTCGTTTTCAAAAAAGCTCGTCTATGAGTATTCAAAAGTAGATTTGAAAAAAGAAGAACATTTCGCAAGGATTAAGGCGAAGCTGATTCAACCCCACTTAAAAGTGATGAAGCTTCAGGAAGTCTTTGAAAAAAGAAATCTCGTTTTAATCGGTGTTCCGGGCTCTGGAAAAACATCGTGTCTTGTGAAAATGGCTTTGATGATGCAAAAGCAGAAAAACGCGAAAGGTGTTTGCTTTGTCGCTCAAGACGATCGCAAACTCATGGGTCGTCAGGAACTCGTCAACGTTGCAAAGCTTCTGAAAGTTCCAAGCCATCTCCAATTTCCTGAACAAGCAGAGGATGCGAAGTTTCAGTTGATCGATGCGCCTGCTCTTTCGATGAAAACCGACGAAAATAGGACGTTAGAAAGATTATGTGATGGGCGTTTTGCAGTTCTTATTTTGGACGCGACTCAGAGAGTGCACGAAATGCTCAGAGTTTTGGATAGAAGTCATCGCCTTCTTCCCAGAGCGATCGTCTTCTCGCGTTTGGATTCAGTCTCTGAACCTGGCGCGATTTACGAGGTCCTAAAACATACCAATCTTCCGCTCTTAGGAATGAGCGACTCTTCCTCCTATCGTCGGATGATTCAAGAGTACGATGTGGTATCGCTTTCGAATTTACTGGTTTCTAGCAGAGGGGATGTATGAACAAAGTTGTCTCATTTTCAAGCGGTAAGGGTGGAGTCGGAAAGACAAGTCTGGTTGCGAACATGGGAGCGTTGCTCGCGCGAAGTGGAAAAAGAGTTCTTCTCATCGATGGCGATTGGTCCCTCGGTAAACTCAAGCTGACGTTAGGTGTGAAAACGACTTGGACGCTCGATCAAGTTCTTAAAGGCGAAGTCGAATTAAAAGACGCAATTTCAAAGGTGAGTGAGAACCTTTACCTTCTTGCTTCTCCCAACGGGGTTCTCGGATTTGAAGAGTTGACCGAGATTGAACGCAATCAGCTCTTTTTTGAAATCGAAGGTTTAGAAGATGAATACGATTTTGTCTTCCTCGATCATTCGAGTGGGATTGGACTGGATGTTCTGCATTTTGCCGCAGCAGCCCATGAGCATTTGATTCTGACTACGAGTGAACCCACAAGTTACACCGACGCCTATGCTATAATGAAATTACTATCGAAACGTTTTGCTGTCAGAAATTTCAAACTGATGGTGACTATGAGTCACAACTTGCCCGAGAGCTGGGGCATTATTGAGAGGTTTGCGGAAGTCGCACGAACGAAACTCGATGTGCGGGTGAAAATCGTCGATGTTTTAGATTTTGACCCCAGAGTCTCCGAAAGTATCCGTGCCGCAAAACTTTTTGTGAATCAGTTTCCGGAAAGTGTCTTGTCGAGAAAGCTTGAAAAAGCCGTTCTCTCGCTAGAACCGGAAGCCCGCAGACAGCACGGACTAAACTTTTTTTTCGGTAAAACTTCAAACCTACTGGGATAAAGAGCATGAGAGCCACTCAAAAAAAATATAAAGAATCCGGTAAAAAAATCGATAAACGGACTAAAGAGAAGTTGATTCTCGAGTACGCTCCGCTGATTAAATTCATCGCTCAAAAAATTGCGGTGCGACTCCCTTCGAATATCGAATTCGATGATTTGGTCTCAAGCGGCGTGATTGGTTTGATGGACGCGATTGATAAATATGATCCTACACGCGACAACAAATTTAAAACCTATGCGGAGTTTCGAATTCGAGGAGCGATCTTAGATGAATTAAGAGCTCAGGACTGGGTTCCTCGCTCGGTGAGAGAAAAAGCAAAACAACTCGAAAGAACGCACGTGCGGCTCGAGCAACAGCTCGGTCGCCTTCCAACCGAAGATGAGCTCACCAAGGAACTCAATGTTTCCAAGGAAGAGTACTACGACTTACTCAATCAAGTGAAGTCGGTTTCGATTTTGAGTTTAGATGAAGCCGGTAGTTTTAATAGTACCGATCGCAAGAGCATTCTTTCGCTTCTTGAGAGCTGCAAAATTCCGAGCCCGCTTCAACAGCTGAATTTGAAGGCGGTGAAGGAGGTTGTGACGAAGGCCATTGAAAGTCTTCCGGAGAAACAGCGCCTCGTGTTAAGTCTTTATTACTATGAAGATTTGAACTTAAAGGAAATTGGTGATGTACTGGAGGTTACGGAAAGCCGTGTTTCCCAGCTTCACACCCAAGCCGTGTTTTGTTTAAGAAGAAAGCTGAAAGTACACTTTGAGGATATGGAGGAAGGTTGATCCAGGAGATAAATGAATTTTTAAATTATATCTCTTCTGAAAAAGGCCTTGCCGCTAATACCCGTTCTGCCTACCAAAAAGATCTCTCCCAGTTTGAATCGTTCTGCACTCGTAAAAAAATTTCCCTCGCCGAAATAGAACTCTCTAACCTCAGAGAGTTTATTTCTGAGATGCGAAGTCACGAAGTCTCTGTCCGTTCCATTGCGAGAAAAGTTTCCTCTCTTAAGCAGTTTTTTATTTTTCTCCTACGAGAAGACAAGCTGACGAAAAATCCCACCGAATTGCTCACGATTCAGGTGAAAACAAAACGCCTGCCGAAGCATTTAAGCCAGATTGAAATTGGAAAGCTTTTAGGATCCGCTAAGGGAGATACCGAGCGGGGAATTCGCGATCGCGCGCTCCTTGAGTTTTGGTACGCGACGGGTTGTCGAGTCTCGGAGCTCGTGAATTTAAAAGTCGAGCAAATCGATTTTAAAGATGGGATCGTTAAAATTAAAGGGAAGGGAAACAGAGAAAGACTCATTCCCATTAATGCGGACTGTATTAGCTGGTGTGAAAAATACAAACTCGTGCGTCATCAATGGATTTTACGCTCGGAGTTAAACGATTTAGACTCTTTCTTTTTGACCCAGTACGGCAAACCTTTCCAACGCCAGGGGTTTTGGAAAATTTTGAAGAAGTATGCGATACTATCAGGAATCCCCAAACAAATTTGGCCGCATATGCTCCGACACTCTTTTGCGACCCATATTTTGCGAAACGGGGCGGATCTGAGGGCGGTTCAGGAGTTTTTAGGACACAAGTCGATTTCAACGACTGAAATCTATACGCACTTAGATATCGAAAACTTAAAAGTCATGCAGCAAAAGTTCCACCCGCGCGGGTAGGCATTTTAAAAATACAACCGAAGTCAAACAAAGAGGTTCTCTATGAAGAAGCTTGTCTATTTTGGTATTTCTGTCTTTTTAACCGGATGTTTTTTCGACAATAAGGCAGAGGACACTTCGAAGAAACCTCAACTCGAACAATTTCCAGTCGGTGTTCTCATCATGCAAGATGTGCATGGACCCAAAAGCGGAGCGGATCTTGAAGCGGCGTTTTGGATCCAATCCGTTGAGAAGCCTGCCAAAATATCGCGTCAGTACCGAGGTTTTCTCGGGGCAACGGACGCGGCCGAGTCGAACGTCTGCAAAATCAGTCGCAGACCTCAGCCGACTGAAAAACCCGCTGAAGCGCAATATTTGAGCGCTGGAAATTTAAGTTTTGGCGTCGCGAATTCGCAGACCATGACCCCGATGAAAGAATATAAAAATCATTTTTATCAGCTCCCGCTGACAAGCGGAATCGGTAGCAATCTTTTTCAAATCGCAGGTTCCGGCAGTAAAGAAATTCCGAAATTCATTGTTCCCCTTTCATTCCCAGAAGATCTCACGACGATGGTCGTCAACAATTTTGATTTCTCAAAAGATCCCGTCAATGTGAAAAAATCGGAAAACTTAAAAGTGACTTGGAATGCAGCACTACTCGAGGACGAACGCGATTATATGGAGCTCGCAATTTTAACGGACACTGAAAAAGAGCAAATTGATTTGCACTGTCGTTTTCAAGAAAAGCTGCTTCTTCGAAATGACAAAACGATGTCTTGGGAGATTTCTAAAGAGTACTTACAGGAACTCCCGCTTACGACTCAACCCGGAAAGATTACGGTTGCTCGCACTCGAACAGCCATTATCAACACACGACTTCCTGTGACCCAAACGATCGGAACTCGAGTTTTTCAAACAATTGTAGGCGTCGGCGAGTAACTCCCGCTATCAGCCGTCACTGCTTTCAGCTGGGGTTTGGGGACCTTTTCCTTTACCCGAAGACTCATATTTAATCGAAGCCTTCTTTTCCAAATCTTCAATCCAGTGGGTGACAAGCTCAGATTGTAAGCCGGAAGCGATCGTCCGATCGACTTCAGGAGCTTGCTTCTCAAGGTCAGTGAGCTTTGGAATTTCAAGCTTCGAAAGTTTGACGTAGTAAAAACCGTCTTGAACAAAGAATAGTTTTTTTGCAACCGGACTGGCGGGAGTCAATTCCATCACCGCATCCAAGATGGCATCGTTTTGTCCGAGACTCGGAATATAACCTTGGCTTAATTGGAAGGGTCCTGTTTTCTTCAGTTCCACTTTATATTTTTTAAGCTCGCTGTCTAACGACTTGCCTTCTTTTACCGTCGCTTCCCAAGCACTTTGAGTCTTTTCGGACCATTCTTTAGCGGCTTTTTCATTGATTAGAGTTTCTGCAATTTTGTTTTTCACGCTGTCGAAAGCGAGCGGTTTTGCTTCTTTTTTCTCAATCAGTTGAACAATGAAATAACCGAATGAGGTTTGAATGACCGGACTGACTTGTTTCGGTGTCAGTTTCACGAGAGCCGCTTCGACTTCTTTTTCAAGGGCTCCTGCCGCAACCCATCCGCGGTTTCCGCCTTTTTTCGCGTATTCGTCGTCTGATTTTTCACGGGCGATTTTTTCGAAATTATCGGCGGTTACGAGTTTGGCAATCTCATCGATCTTCGTCTTAGAGGCGGCTTTTTGTTTTTCTGTGGCCTGAAATGGGATAGCCACTCGAATTTGTCTTAAATTATTTTCCCCTTTTTCGGTGAAGTCGTCTTTATGGGTATCAAAATACTGTTTTACTTGGGGTTCGCTCGACTTAAGAAAGGTTTGGATTTCAGCCGACCCTGCAGCCTTTTTGGGCGCGAGCTTTGCGAAATCAATTTTTGCATACTCAAGATCCAGCTTTGTTTCTTTCAATAGGTAGCCTTCTTTGATCGCTCGAGGTGTCATACGAACTCGGTCCGTTAAATAGCTATACCATTTTGCCGTTTGGAGCTGCTCTCTCTGGCGCTTTTCATCGGCCCCGCGATTGGGGATCCGGCTGTAGCCCTCAGCGTCAAACTTGCCATCTTTTTGGAAGTAAGGAAGTGAACGAATGTGATCCGCTAGTTCATCGTTTGTCACTAAAACATGGAGCTTTTTGGATTGTTGCCCGAGGAGTCTCGTTTTGACGAGCTGCTGCAAAGTTCCTTGGAGGATTTGCGGAGACTGAAAAAGTTTTTCGTCGAATTGCCCGCCGAACATGGCTTGATAACGGGCGAGAGTGTTTTCAAGTTCTTGCCGGAATTCTCTTGCGGTGATGGCTTCTCCATTCACATAGGCCGCGACTCCTCCGGAGGCGTCGGTTTGGGTCGCCTTGTCCACACCGTAAAGCGCCATCACTGCGACGATGGCGAGAATGATGAAAAGGGAAACAAAATTTTCTTTTCGTTTTCGGATACTGTCTAACATTCCATTCTCCTAAGAAGTCTTGTAATTAAAAAAGCCAAAAATTTTTTTAGCTTAATTCCTCTATTGATTCGACTAATTAACGCGTCTAAAGTATGCTACAACAAGGTTAAAAGATACAAATAAATAGTGCCTCAGCAAAGCAAATACGCATTTTTGGCAGTCCTAAGCATTTTTTCCTGCACGTTCGCGTTGTATATTTATTTACACCGCGAGGGACGAACCCGATTTATTGACAATTTATTGATTGATGTCTCAGGCACCTTCCAGCATGGATTTTTTTCCGTCGGCCACGGTGTGCATTCGGCGCTCGACCGCTATCTATTCTTAGCAGGCGCTCAGAAAAAAAATGAGGAACTCGATAAGCAGGTGATGTTGCTCACGGCCTCTCTGACGCATTTAAAAGATCTCGAACTTGAAAATAAACGGATGCGAGATCTTCTGGATCTCAAATCGAGGGTCACTCACAAGCTTTTATCGGTTCAAGTCGTGGCACACGATGCCTCGAGCGACTACTATTCGGTGCGAATTGATAGAGGCAAAAAAGACGGGATTAAAGAGGGAATGGGAGTGGTGAGCCAACTGGGAGTCGTGGGTCGAGTGTTTCGCGTCGCCGATGATTACTCAGATGTTTTAACCCTTCTTGACCCGACCTCGAACTTGGATGTCGTTGTTCAAAGAAGTCGCGTGAGGGGTGTCTTAAGCGGACAGACGAAACAACTTCTGTGCCGACTCAAGTATATCGATCGGCTAGAGGATGTGATTCTAAATGATATTGTGATTTCTACGGATTTTGGGGGCTATTTTCCCAAAGGTCTACTCGTAGGAAGCGTTTCTCAGGTCAATTATAATTCTAGCGGGATTTTGCAAACGGTGATTATTAAACCCGCTGTAGATATCTACAGATTAGAAGAGGTGTTTGTTGTATTCCCTTCGGACAGAGCGACAGAAAAGGCTAATCACTAGCTTTAACCCACTTTTTTTAGTGGGTTTGATTTTTGTCTTAATGATTTTAAGAACGACCTCTGAGTCGCTTTTTCCGGACACGTTTCGCCGTTGGGATTTGCTTTTGCCGGTTGCCGTTTATCTGGGACAAAGACGGGACTTTTTAGAGGGTGCCGTTCTCGTTTTTATTCTCGCCCATCTCTATACGCTTTGTAGTGTTGCGCCCGCAGGGGTTTTTATTCTTCAATATGGATTTATTTTTTTGGCGGCGAAAGGGCTGCTTAAATTTATTTTTGCGAATAACTGGTCTTCTGTTTTTGGTCTGACACTCTTTTTGTCTTTTGTCTCGCGCTTTACGCTGCCTTTGATCTCTCGAGTGTTTGAACATGGTTGGCCCGTATTTTCTTTGGGTAACCTGATGATTTTAAATGTTTTCACCAACGCTTTTGCAGGGATTGTTTTATATTATCTTTTATCGAGGCTGGACCGCTTTACTCATAAAGTAGCGCCGGCAGAGATTCAATTGGCTGAGGGGAATTTGTGATAGGCAGAGAGGATGAGGTCAGGGGATACCGAGATAATATTTGGATTTTTCGTCTCGTCGTCATTCTCGCCTGGGGACTTCTCTTTTCAAGACTTGTGTATCTGCAAATCATCCGCGGGGATGACTTAAGAAGGTTCTCCGAAGCGAATCGCCTTAAGACGGAAAAGTTATTTCCCCCTCGGGGAATCATTTTCGATCGAAACGGGAAGGTCCTCGTCGATAATCGAGCCTCGTTCGATGTCGTTTTAGTACCCCAGTACTTTAAATTTACGCCGGCTAAACGAGAAGCGACGATCCGCCGACTCGCGAAAGCGCTGCAAATTTCACCGCAAAACTTAGAAGATAGACTTTCGAAGATCGGACGCGTGCCCTCTTATTCCACGATTCTTCTAAAAGCCGATGTTTCGAAAGAAGTGATTGCGGCGATTGAGACCGATGCCGAAGGGTTTGCGGGGGTGGATATCGAAGCGAACGTCCAAAGGCGTTACCCCTTTAAGGACGTGGCGGCTCAGCTTTTAGGTTACATCCGAGAAGTCGGTGAACAGGAACTGAAAAACGACGATAAGAAAATTCTTGAAAAAGGTGACTACATCGGCAAATTCGGTCTCGAAAAATATTTTGATTCGGAATTAAGAGGCGTAAATGGCAAAGGGTACGTCGAAGTTGACGCGAGTGGAAGACGCCGTAAAGTGGAAGGTGCCGAAAAAGTTTTGGGCTTTATCGCACAAACCGATCCGCTGAGTGGAAATAATATTCACTTAACGATCGATGCGGATCTGCAGAATACCGCAGCCGCTGGGCTTCGGAACCGTGGTTTTACCGGATCGGTTGTCGCAATTGATCCGAGGAGCGGTGAAATTTTGGCGCTTGTAAACGAGCCTTCGTTTGAGCCTGAGAAACTTTCGGGAAGGGAAGTCGATTCCAAAGCTTGGCAAGAACTATCGACGAATAAAGAAAGGCCGCTCCGGAATCGAGCGCTCCAGGATTTTTATCCTCCGGGTTCGACGTTTAAATTGTTTATGGCGATCGCAGGGCTGGCCGAAAAAGCGGTCAAACGTACGACGACGATTAATTGTGCCGGCAGCATGCAGTTTGGAAATCGGAAATTTAGTTGTTGGAAGCGACATGGATCGGTCGATTTTGTGAAATCGATTCGCGAATCGTGTGACGTCTTTTATTACAAACTCGGAGATGACATCGGAATCGACGTCATTGCGAAGTACGCGCGCCTCTTCGGACTTGGGGCAGCGACTGAAATCAAAGCGGGCCTGCCGACCGATAATCGCACGTTTCAAGAGCAGAAAGGTTTGATTCCGGATACCGAATGGAAAAAACAAAAATACCACGATATCTGGCATCCGGGCGAAACGATCAGCGTCTCTATCGGTCAGGGATATGTATCGGTGACTCCAATGCAAATGGCAAATGCCTACGCGGCGATTGGAAACGGAGGATTTCTATACCATCCGTTTTTAGTGCGTAAGGTTGAAAAGCGTTTGGGAGATCAGAAAGAAATTGTTTTTCATCCGGAGCTGAAAAGAAAAATCGATTTGCCTCAGGAAGTTTTCGATACCGTGAAACAAGGGCTTTTTGAAGTTGTTAACGTTCCAACGGGGACCGGGTATTTGGCGGGTCGGAGCAAAAAGGTTCAGATCGCAGGAAAGACCGGAACAGCTCAAGTCCGAAGCTTTACGGACATCATGAGTAAAAAATGCGAAAGTATGGAACGCAAAGACAGGCATCACGGATGGTTCGTCGGCTTTGCGCCGAAAGAAAATCCCGAAATTGCGGTTGCGGTTATTGCGGAACATTCGTGCCATGGAACGGCAGCAGCGCCCGTGGTCCGAGAGGTCATTGAGCTTTATCTTAGAAAACAAGCGATTGAAAAAGGGATTCCTTTCGACGATTTCAAAATCGAAAAACGTCTCGCAAGCCCTATCGCGATTCCGGTAGCCGATCCTGCGGCGGGTGAAGATCAAGAACCTGTTGTTCCGCAGGAGATCGAAAAACCGGTACCGTCAGAACCCGAAATGGAGAATTGAGCATCTAAATGGAAATCGGAAACCCGTCTCAAAATGTCATCAAGTCTTTCAATACGGGCCTCTTTGTCAGTATGTGTCTCGTTTTTATTTTAGGAATCATTACGCTTTATTCCGCGACGAACGGTCCGGGCAATCGAGAACTTGCTCGCAATCAGCTCATCTACTTCGGAATCGGAATGGTCATGATGGCCGTGATTATTTTTGTCGACTCTCAGATTTTTAGTAAAATGGCTTATCCGGGTTATGTGATTTGCTTTGTGCTCCTTTTGCTCGTGACTCTTTTCGGTCATGTCGGCAATGGATCTCAACGCTGGCTAAATTTAGGATTTTTTAGACTACAGCCGTCCGAGTTTGCAAAACTTTCGATTATTATCACGCTTGCAAAGTACTTTGCAGAGGAGAAGCACGGGCCCCCCTATACTCTAAAGCGCCTCGGCATCCCTGCGGCTTTGGTCTTGCCCTATTTTCTTTTGATTTTGAAACAGCCCGATATGGGGACTGCAGGGATTCTTTTTTTAGCGTCCGCCTCGATCGTTTTATTCGTGGGCGTCAATTGGAAATCGCTTTTGATCGTCATCATTAGTGGATTAATCGCTTTACCCATTGTCTACCGATTTGGATTGCATGGCTATCAGCAGGACCGAGTGAAAACGTTTTTAGATCCCGAGCGTGATCCTAGAAATACCGGTTACAACGCCTTACAGTGTAAGATCGCGGTCGGGTCCGGACAGATTTTTGGGAAAGGGTATTTAAAGGGCACTCAAGCGCAGCTAAATTTCATCCCAGAACAACATACGGATTTTATCTTTTCGGTCTTTGCAGAAGAGAGGGGATTTATGGGGGCTCTTGTTCTGCTCATCTTCTATGGGATGTATTGCTTCTATGCCCTACAAACGGTTGCGCGCGCCCGCGATAAATTTGAAATGCTCGCGGCCATTGGGCTGACGTCACTTATGTTTTGGCACGTGTTTATTAATATCGGAATGGTGAGCGGAATTTTACCTATTGTAGGGGTAACGCTGCCCATGTTTAGTTACGGCGGAAGTTCTCTTTTCACGTTTATGATTTCTTCAGCACTTTTACTCAACATCAGTCGAAAACGTTATATTTTTTAATAGGAGTTTCAGAATGCGGATTTTGGTCACCGGTGGCGCCGGGTTTGTGGGAAGTTTCTTGGCCCGTGAATATAAAAAGAAATACCCTCAGTGCGAAGTCATCGCCTTTGATAATTTGAAAAGAAGAGGCAGTGAAGTCAATGTCCGTAAATTCAAAAAAGAAGGCATTGAGTTCGTTCACGGAGATATCCGCGATAAGTCGGATCTCGAAGATCTAAAAGGGAATTTTGACCTCTTTTTAGAATGCTCCGCCGAGCCGAGTGTTCAAGCGGGATTGGATGGCAGTCCAAATTACGTTTTATCGACGAATTTAACAGGAACTTTGCACTGTTTAGAGCTTGCTCGGAAAAAAGCAAAGAAATTTATTTTTCTTTCAACTTCTCGCGTTTATTCGATTGAACACTTGCGAAATATTGAGTTTAAAGAGGGGGAGACTCGACTGATTCCGGTCGAAAATCAAAAAATCGCGGGCCTTTCTGCGAAAGGAATTACCGAGAAATTTGGAACCGATCTTCCGAGATCTTTTTACGGAGCCACTAAACTTGCTTCGGAACTCATGGTTCAAGAGTACGCTTTTTCATATGGAATGGATTGTCTCATCAACCGGTGCGGTGTCCTAGCAGGGCAGGGACAGTTCGGAAAAGTGGATCAGGGAGTGGTCACCCTTTGGGTTTTGAAACATGCATTCAATCAAAATTTAAGTTTCACGGGATTTGGCGGAAAAGGACTGCAGGTAAGAGACGTGCTTCATCCGAGTGATCTTTTCGAACTCATCGAAAAACAATTGCTGGTGTCCGATCAACATAAAGGTAAAATATTCAACGTGGGTGGAGGATTAGAAAACTCCTGTTCTTTAAAAGAACTCACCGATTTGACGGTTGAAGTAACTGGGAAGAAGATTCCTATCCAATCGAATTCCACAACCAGTCCTGTCGATATCCCTTGGTATGTTACGGACAATTCAGTTGTAGAAAAAACATTCGATTGGCGGCAAACAAGGACTCTGAAACAGAATTTGTCTGAAATTCACGCTTGGATCCAAGAGAATAGAAAAGAAGTCGAAGAAATTCTTCTTTGAATCGAAATTAGTTTTCGTAGCGTCGCGACCACCCCGTCATTGCGAGGAGCGAAGCGACGAAGCAATCTCGCTGAACGAAGGTAGGATTCACGAT
>CALCZU010000101.1 GCA_937903155.1 uncultured Bdellovibrionales bacterium | reverse complement strand
AATTCTGGCACATTTACTTTGGTTTTTCTACTATAATAAAAACATAAAAACATAAAAAATACTATTTTAGAATAGCAGGTATTCTGTTAAAAGTTAAATTTCGAATAATCAGCATTATCCTATAACCTGAATTTTGAGAACAATCTTCCTTTTATTAATCATCACTTCGCCGGTGTTTGCGCTATTTGAAACTCGCTATGTGTCATTCCAAGAACCTGAAGGTTGGAAGTGCGAAAACATCGAAAAAACTTATTACTGCCAAGCCACAAAAGATCCCGAACGAAAAGAGTCGTTAGTGATGACCCTCGGAGTACAAGCGACTGAATGGGATTCTTTAGATGCCTACGAAAAGTTTTTAAAGACACCTAAAACGATTACCGATGACGACGGTAAAACGTCCATTACGTCTAAAGTCGTTTACGCGAGAAAAAGAAATATTAACGGTGCTGTTTGGTTAGACGCTCTTCACTTTCAATCCGAGCTCCCTGGATTTTGGGCAAGATATCTTGCGACTGTAAATAGTCCGGTAGCCATTCTTGTGACCTATATCGTATCGGACGAATACTACAATCAAATCTCTCCGCAATTCGAACGAATGGTGACGAGCTTAAAAGTAAATACGGGTTTTAATGCGGTGACGGTTCCCCCCACAAAAATGGGAGGAGAATTACCCGGAGCCGATAAAATGGGGCCCAAGAATCCGAAAGATTTTTTACTTGCGAAGAAACCAAAAACAGAACCAGAAACTCAAATTCCGATGGAACCTGCGTCTGAAAAATCCCCTCTTTCAACTTACTTGATTTTGGGAGGCATCTTGATCTTCGCCATGGCTTATATTCGAATGAAACGAAAAACCAAAGCTCCAAAACGAACAGGAGACTAGAGTATGAAATCTGTTTGGAAGTATGGAAACATTATCATCCTTGGAGTCGCTCTGACTTTAGTTTGGGCAATGTGCACCGGAAGATGGAAAGGGACACCGACTCCGATGACTAAAGCGCGGCTCACTCCAGAAGGCGCCACTCTCAAGGGAAGCGTTAATCCGTAACCTGTCATGAGAAACCGCAATCAGTCTGGCTCTGCAGTTTTTGTCGCCCTCGGAATTTTTCTCTCCCGTATTTTTGGATTTATCCGAGACCGAACGCTTGCTCACTATTTAGGAAGTTCTCCTGCCGCTGGTTGTTTTAGGGCCGCTCTCAGAATCCCCAATCTTTTACAAAACCTCTTCGGTGAAGGCGCACTGTCGGCGTCATTCATCCCCGTTTATTCGAAACTCCTTTCCGAAGGAAAAGAAAAAGAAGCCAAAGAAATGGCTTCGACGGTGTTTTCGATCCTTGTGATTTTAGTCTTTATCTTGTGTTCGCTCGGAGTCGCATTTAGCGAACCTTTGACACTCTTTTTAGCGCCCGGATTTGCTGACAACGATAAGCTTTTAACGATTCGCCTTGTTCGAATCATGTTTCCCGGAGCGGGATTTTTGGTTCTCTCGGCTTGGTGCTTAGGCGTTTTAAACAGCCATCGCAGTTTTTTTCTTCCGTACGTCGCGCCAGTGATTTGGAATCTCGCGATTATCTTTGCGCTCGTATTTTTTGGCCGCCAAATGGTCCCCGCAGAGCGTCTCGTCGAATTTGTGGCATATGGCACGGTTGTCGGAAGTATTCTTCAGCTAGCGATTCAGATGCCTACGGCGTTTCGATTGAATCTGCGATCGCTCTTTAGCTGGAAGCTTCAAGATACTTCCATACGAAAAGTATTTCATAATTTTCCACCGACCCTGGTTTCTCGAGGCGTTGTGCAAATCAGCGCTTATCTCGACCAAGTGCTTTCGAGCTTCTTAGGCGCAAGTATGGTGGCCGCGATCGCCTACGCCCAAACTATTGCGTTGCTTCCTATTTCGCTTTTTGGAATCAGTATCGCGACCAGCGAGCTTTCGGAAATGTCTCGAGTTTTGGGAGAGAAAGAAGCTCGAAACCAAGTCTTAAGACAGAGAATTGAAAGTGCGTATTCCAAAATCTCTTATTTTGTCATTCCCTCGTCCATCGCGTTTATTTTAGTGGGTGGTTGTCTCATCACACTCATTTTGCAAACGGGGCGATTCACATCCAACGACACGCTCGTCGTTTGGATGGTGCTGGCGGCTTACGGAGTGGGATCGCTCGCTTCCACTTACTCGAGACTTTCGTCCTCAACCTTCTGGGCACTTCATGATACTCGGACTCCTTTAAAGTGTTCGCTTTGCAGAGTTGCGGTCAACGTTTCACTCGGACTGCTCGTCGTTTCAAAACGGGATTCTATCCCCGCCGCTTATTCGGGCGCAGCGCTTGCTTTGATGAGCTCTATCGGTGGATGGTTAGAATTTTGGGTCCTTCAACATCTTTTGAAGAAAGAAATTGGACATTTTTCTTGGTTGAATCGACAAAGTGCTCTGTGTTTTGCCGCGGCAACGATTTCAGGACTCATTGCTTTACTGGTTTCACAACTCGGTGGGCAAACCTTAGTGGTCAGCGTCTTCGCTCTGACTTTATACGGTGCCCTTTATTTGGGGTTTACGACTTTACTCAAAATCGAAGAATCAAAAATGGTTCTTAAATCCATCCAGAGACGATTCAAAAAATGAGATTTTATTTTTTAGTTTTTTGGGTGCTAGTTTTTTCCATGGGCGTTTCCGCAATTCCCGTCGAGCAGTTGCTTCGGTCGACTCTCGGGCAAAATCAACACCCTTGTTCACACTACTTCACCTTGATGAATCAACCGGCAGCTCACGCAGAAGAAATGATCAAGGTAGAAGCTTTCGACTCCAAGAATAAGAAAAACTATGTCAGAAGGCCTGAGTTTTTCACCTATCTTTATGCCGCCTTTAAAGTCAGCGGAACAAAACCTTACTTCGAACTAGCACAAAAGCTCGCCCAGTCGAAGTCTGCCGAGAACTACACCCTTCACTCACCCGACGGCGCTTTACTAAAGTATGATGCAGCATCGGATTCAATTCTGATTGTCAAAGAGGGTACTTTGGTTTTCATCGTTAAAATGGATAGGCGAGATCAATATCAGTTAGACCCTCCAAGTACTCAGGAACTGTTTTTAAGAATGAACGGTGAAAAAGAAGGTCCGTTCGGTCTCAAAGGCCGCGTGTTTATCGGACAGAGCATTCAGGGAGCTCACTCGTTTGATAAAACGGTGTTAAACAAAAGGTTCGAAAAGCACCGAGTAGAATTTATTCCTCCGATCGAATCTGCTGAGAGCTACGAAGCAAAAGCGAAAGCGTTCTTAGAAAAAGAAGATCCTTATCAAATTATCCAGGTTTTTAACTCCATTGATCCCGCGACCTCCAAACCAAGAATAGCCATGTCTAAAGTGGATCTCCGAACTTTCGAAGAAGTAAACTTATACCAGGATTCAAAAGGCGACATGCGAATCAGCTCCTATCTGGTCCGATCTTCTCCCGCCGGCATTTTCAATTATTTCTTCGTCAAAGACGAGCAATTCAAAAAAACGAACTGACAAAGTCAACGCATCGCATAACCATCGCCACAGCTTCCTAAAATCCGGGCTCAACTGAAATGTGAAAAAAGCCGAAATGTGTAAGGATGAAGTCCTCTGAAAACAATAGCCCCCGTCTCGTTGTCATCGAAGGCAAAGATAAGGGAAAGATCTTTCCACTCAAAGATGGAACGATGACCATTGGCCGATCGAAGGCTGATATCACGATTCACGATCCAAGAATTTCGCGCTCTCACGTTTCTATTGAGTATCATGCAAAAACAGGAAAACTTTATTTTACCGATCTCAAAAGTTTAAACGGAACCGTCATCAATGAATCCTTAGTTGAAAAAGGCGAACTGAAAGACGGCGATAAGTTGCAACTCGGCAATACAGTCTTTGATTGCCAGATAGGAACGATTGAAGCAACGGTTCTTGCGACCCCTCCCAAAAAGAAAACAGATGCCGTCGCCAAAGAAACAAAGGCAGAAAAAGCCGAACAAGACAACGATTTCAAAGGCACCCCCAGCATACAGCAACGGGTAGAACCCGCCCTAAATTTTGATGTCCCTCCAAAAACCGAGCCGACTCGCGAAGACGGTAAAAAAACGAAGCTCAAATTTTTCCCTCAGTTCCCTCAAAAAGAGATCCCTAAAAACTTACGTATTGCTTTACTAGTCGTCTTAGTCGTTTCTATTTGGATTCTCTTAAAACCACAAGGCAGCTCAACAGCGCTTGAAGCCGCAACAGAGATTCCACGCATTCAAGCCTTACAAAAAGAAGGCAAAAACGACGAAGCGTACAAAGCGGCAGAAGCTCTGGCTCACCAACATCCAGAAGACGCCCTCTCCCAATATTTTTATGCCGAAGTCGCCTACAGCCAAAACAAGCTCGAAGAAGCGATCAATACTTTAAGAAAAGCGCATACCCTCAAAGGAATTACGCCACTGGTTCACGTCCGTCTCGCAAAAGCTTACTTCCGCGGGGGCCTCTCTAATGAAGCAACCGATGAACTCAAACACATTGACGAGCAACTTAAAGGTGAAAGCGCGAAGAACAAAGACTTTGTCATTCAAACAGGAATTCTCCTCACCGAAATGAGAGTGAACCCTGAAAAGATCATCGCACTTGCCCGTTCGCTCGAAACCGAACTCGCCAAAGACAATACGATTGGTTACAAACTCGAAGCCGGCGTCTTACTCGAATTAAAACGCACCGAAGAAGCCATCGGAGTTTTAGAAAGAGGACTCCTCCTCGATGCTAAAGACGAAATGCTCTTAGAAAAACTCAGTTTCGCAAAACTCACCATCAAAGATCTCCCAGGCGCACTCAAAACGCTCGATACCTGGATCCGAACCAATCCGATGGCGACGAAACCTCTCTTGGTACTCGCGTACTTAAAATTCAACGAAAAAGAATATCTCGCAGCACTCCCCTACTTAAGAAACGTCACACAAATCTTAGGCGAGAACAAACAAGATCCCGATTTTGCAGAAGCCCTCCACCTCACCGGAAAAATTTATCTCGAACAAAACCAAAAAACCGAAGCCTCACAAATGTTCCAAAAAGCCTGCGGCCTAGGTTTCCAGGAAAGCTGCACCGTTTTACAATCGCTTTCCGCAATCCCCGAATCAAAAACAAATACTCCCGCTTCAATCAAAGAATCCATCCCCGCCCACGCCACCGCTCCAGCAAAAGAAGTGACTGCCCCCGAAGCTCCCGCTCCCGCTCAAGACCAGGCCCAATAAATGAAAATAAAAACACTCGCACTCCTAGCGATAGCTCTACTCCTCCCAGCCTGCGGCACGACAACGACAGCGACATTTCTCTTAAGAGGCTCGCCGTATCAAACCGCAACGAGCAACTCGTTCGCAAATTTAAAAAACGCACTCTTCCCCTCCCTCCAAGATCTCCCCGTCTCAGGAAGCCCCAAAACTTTGTATCTAAATGTTCAAGCCTTTTATCTAGGAACAAAATCCGATTGCACGGACTTAAAAGCCATCACCGACTATAACAACGGCACTGAAGGCTTTGATCTCTACGCCGAACCGATCCTCTTCTCCGCCAATCCCACCCCCGGCACCTACTCCTGCCTCGCCCTAAAGATCAACGATCTCGTTGTCGCCAAAGTCGACGAAACCGCCACCACAAGTTGGCCCGACATCTGCCAAACGGGAACGAATTACACAAAGGACCTCTACCCCGTTACAAACACCGACAACTGGAAAGACGTGACCGGAACCGTCGTTGCTCCACAAGGCTCCGATGCATCCCCAGTGCTAAACTCCGTCACACTCTTTGCAACCACCAAAAAATCCGACGCCACCACGGGAACTTTGAAACTCGCATCGTCTCAGGTTTTTTCGCTCACTAAAGCGCTTTCAATTCCATCAAAAGCTACGTTTTACGTCGACTACAACGATGGAATTCAAGGCGCCTCCATTTGTACGCTAAATACTGGCTCGATAGGTTTTAGATAAAAAGTTGCACGTAACAATCGCGCTCTTATGCAGCGAGATTGCTTCGTCGCTCCGCTCCTCGCAACGACGGGCTTTGACCGCACTTGGCCCCTCCGGCGGATGAAGGGTCTTGCGGGGTTTTGGGTGGAGGCATTTCCTCAAGTTGTTTCGCAGGCCCTTAATAGACTTCGGAGACCCGGCGCCCAACTTGCCGAGAACGGTACTTGAGGAAATGCCTCCACCCAAAACCCCGCAAGACCCGTCGTTCAAGCAACGCACTGCTTTTTCCGATAAGACTTTACTATGAAAGTTTTTGTTTATACTAAGCGTCGTCGAGAGAATCGGTTTAAGCCTGAACCTACGAATCCATTTGCGCATATTGATTCCGTGAACATTGAAGGAAAATTTCACGCGAATTTGATTGGGTTGGTTCTGGATCAATCCGCTCAGGGTTGCGGACTTGTGTTTCAGTCTCAAAATGGTTTTGAAATTGGTGAGATTTGTCGGATTAAGATTGGTTCTTACGAACCGGTTCAAGCCGAGGTGAGATGGAAGCAGAAGCTCGATGATTCTTTAATCAAGGTCGGCTTCCGCTTCCTTTAATCTCTACCTCTAGGAGATCACTCGCAAGCAAAGTCAGCTTCCGAGAACACTTTCAGTGGCAACAAATTCTCTTTGAGAGATTTTCTCAAAGCTTCTAAGTTGTCGCGTACTATCTGCTTACCCCCTTCGCTCTTTCCGGCTAAGACTGCATCCAAGTCCTTTGGACAGACTTTAGAATTCAATTTCGCTTTGACAAACTTTACGATTTCAGACGAGGTCGTCGGTCGGTCGCCTTTGAGATTGAAATTGGTCCACTTGGCCGATGTTTTTTCGGCGGTGGCGGCGTACATTCCAAGCGCTGGAACAACGGCTGCAATTTCACGACTCATGCTGCCGACTTTCCAGACAGGATCTCCGTCGAGTCCTCTTCCGATGAGAAGTGAAACCGCTCTTTCGAGTCTTTCATCCAAGAATCCAAAGGGATCTTGAGTGGCATCGTCTCGCGAGCATTCGGCAGAGTTTCCAAGATTATCTTTATCGGGAACATCTTCATCCGTGCAGAAGAGTGTCCGATTTGAAGGTTGAACTCCGAGGTAGCCGTATTTCAACGCAATCACATCGTAGACACCGACATCATCGAGGTGTCTAAAACCACGTCCTAGATATTCCATGATGGAGTGAGACACTTTTCCTTTTTCAAGAGAAGTGAAACTTAGGTTTCCTCGGAAATTGTGTCGTAGCCCTAAGTTATGGCCTAACTCATGTCCGAGAAGATCCAAGAAGTAACCATCCATGTAGGTCGTGAAAGAATATCCGGAAGGTAAGAGATCGAAGTCTTCTCTTTGCACGATCGGATCTTCTAGCGCCGCCATTTCAGAAACGGATCGGAAGGCAATGTCTTTCAATGACAGTGAGTACTTGGATAGACTTCCCGCCGTTAGCTGAGCGTTAAGTCTATCGGCCGTCTCACGCATCAATGTCAGCGCTTCGATAACCGAACCTTCTTCCATCAGATCTTGAACGACTTTTCCTTTTTCGAACCATTCTTTGTAAATTTTCACAATGTGTGGACCCTGAACCAAGACGTTGGCTGAAAGGATTTCACCTGTGAATTGATTTGCGATGGAGGGGCCTAACCCGCCGTAAGGAGCTCGATTAACCAGATCCCATTCGACGATATTGTAACGAACATCGCCCGGCACTAGCAGCGCTGCTCGAGGGTCTGTGGCATCGACAAACTCATAGGCGAGAAGTTTTTTGCCCGTGAGTTCGATAAACTTATCGTTCCAGACGTCGAAACAATGAGCGAAACTCTTTTTGTACTCTTCAGGAACATTTTTGATGTAGTACTTTACCGGTTCTGCATTCAGTCCGCCCTGTCCTTGACTTGGCAGAACGAATCTTTGAATTTTCGAAGCCTTCGCTCGTGACGTCATAAAGAATCCAACGCCATCGGTTTCAGGACGCGATTGAAATTCGGGATGGAACTTCGAAGCGAGTCTTAAGTACCAACGGACGGTGAATTTCGTTTCTTTCTCCGCAACGCGTACTTCGGCTTTCAAAGGCACCATTGTCACTTCCACATCGAAAACTAGGGTCGATACGGAGTAATCGACAGCAACGGTTTTCGCCGATTTTGTTTTGAGTTGAGTGTATTCGCCTTTGGGATCTAACATTTCGACGAGATTGAGTTCCTCACCGAGCGAAGCGAGATCGACAAAGACGACGCCTTTCTTTTCATCGACTCCGACGACCGGAATTCCTAAGATTCCCTTTTGTTCCGATCCTTCAGAGCAGTCTTTCAAACAACCGACGAGCCCCAAGACAAACTGATTCGCCGCATCTCCCTTGGCGACAACCGTTTTGACATGAATGGGTTCAATGTCCATGAGCTTGAGTCTTCCCAGAGTCTCACTCTCTGCCGCATCCGTCTTTGTGACGACGCCGCCGAAGAGTTGTTGTTCTCCCAAAAGCCCAATAGGAAAGCCGACCACGAGTGAATTGGCCGCAACACTCGTTTGGCCGGCATTCCCTAAACCGTTCACAACGGTTTCCCCCGAAAGATTTGCGATTCGATTGAGATAAGCGATGGCTTCGCTCGTATCGGCGTTGATTCTCTTATCCGCTTTCGCGGCTTGAAAAGCTCCGGGTCCCATCACGACATAGGGCGTGCTCTCCCCTAGCGTTTTTTCCACTTGTGGATTCGTCGCGTCGATAGGGACTGTCACCACCGACGATTCTTGTTTCGCGCAAGCGTTTAAAAAAAGTAAGCTGATTCCGATTCCTAGAACATATTTCTGAGCCATTCCCATGAATGAGGCCCCCCTTCCTCTCATTAGCTAGAGCAAACGCAGTGCCAGAAAAAAAAATTTCTTTTGAGCACGAAACAATGTAAGCAATCAGGATTTTTAATCTAAGAGGTGGTTGCATATAGATACCAACCGGTAAAAAGGAGAGGAACTTCTGTTAACAACAACGCGCTAAGGCATCTCGGTATAAACATGATTTAAAAGTGCGAGTTCCTTCGGATGCGGGGTGAGATAATACTGATCTTTCAAATATTCGATTTCAAACTTTCGAACATAGTGACGGATCAAAGTCACCGGAACAATCAATGGCACGTACCCTTTTTTAAAATCGTCGAAACTCGCCATTAGTTCTTCTCGGTCGGAGGCGGTAATCTCTTTTTTAAAATAGCCCGCCATGTGTTGAAGGACATTCACATGCTTTCCCGGCGTCGCGGGTGTTTTCAATGCCGCCATGACTTCAGAACGATAACTTAAAAGTTCTTTCTTTGACCATTTGCCTCGGGCAATCCAGCGCCCGAGTTCTTGATAGGCTTTGGGATTGTGCGACAAGATAATCATCTTGTTTCGGGTATGAAATTCAATCAGCGCCTTTTTACTAAAATTTTTAAGAACATCTTGGAACCTTCGGTACACAAAAACTCTTTGAACCCAATTTTCGCGGAGTTTCGCGTCGACAAGTCTCCCCTCGTCTTCCAAAGGGAGATCCGGAAAGGAAGTTTTGAGCGCCATCGCAAAAAAACCGCTTCCGTCGTTAAAGGGAACTCCGTCGGTATAAACTTTCACTCGCTCGAGCCCGCAGCTCGGAGAATTTTTCTTCAGTAGAAATCCTGAAAGTTCGAGTTTTTCGATTTCTTTCAGTTTTTGTTCTGAAAATTTTTGAAATTTTGCCGTCAAGTCTTGTCCCGTTTTTACGGTCTTTAAGTGAAGCTTTCCTTTTTCATTCAAGATGTGCATGCTCTCGCGCGGGGTTCCCAAACCCATTTCAACTTCAGGACAAACTCGAACCCATTTAAAAAAGGGAGTTAAAACGTCGGCGATGTAAGGATTATTTTTGTGCCCACCATCAAAACGGACTTTATCACCTAAAAGGCAGGCTGAAATACCGATGGAGATCATTGCAATCGGAAGGGGTTAAAGTCGGTTCCTCGATCATAATAATCTTCTTGCTCAGACTTTTTGAGAAACGAAACAACTTTGTAGGTAATTGGAGTCATGACTACTTCAACCATCACTTTGATTACATAGTTACTCAGCATCACTTTAAGGACGACTTCCACTGGCCACACGCCTAAAAATGCGATGGGGTAGAAAATTGCAGAATCTACAATCTCTCCCACAATCGTCGAACCAATCGTGCGCATCCAAAGGTGTTTTCCTTGAGACCAGATTTTCATTTTGGCTAAAACAAATGAGTTTGTAAGTTCGCCTAAGAAAAAAGCAATCAACGATCCAACAAAAACTCGCCACGTACTTCCAAAAATTGTTTCGACGGCTGCTTGTCCGCCCCATCCCGGTGCGGGTGGAAGTATGACAACGACGTAACTCATCAACGATGCAAAAGCCATGGCGGCAAATCCGGCCCAAACTACTTTTCTGGAGTAAGCGTAACCATACACTTCAGTTAAAATATCGCCGAAAATATAACTCAATGGAAAAAAGAAAATGCCGGTCGTGCACGTCATTCCAAAAACAGGAGTGAGCTTTGTAACGCCAATCAAGTTGCTACAGAGCAAAACCGTCACAAACGCGGCCATAATAAAATCAAAGTATTTGTAGCTTGTCCTGGTTCTCATTGAATCGGTTCTTCTGTCCAAGGGTGCTTACGCGTTAGAAGTGTGAAAACCGGACTCGTGATAAAGGTCGTAACGAGCGCCATCACCACCAACATTGTAAACATCGTTGGGCTGATGATTTTCAGATCGAGTCCTAAATTCAGGACAATCAGTTCTACGAGTCCTCTCGTGTTCATCAAAGTTCCCATCGCAGCCGAATCTCTCCAACTCAAGCCGACAAATCGGGACGCGACAAATGTACCGCCAAATTTTCCTATGGTTGCGACTAAAATGATTAGGCCGCAGACCTTCCAGTCCTCCGCCCTATCCAAAAGGCCAATCTGGGTTCGAAGCCCAGTGAACGCAAAAAACGCCGGCAAAAACATGACGCGAACCAAATCCTCAAGACGGTCCGATAATTCTTTCGCCACTCGACTGCTATGGGGAGTGACCGCTCCTAAACAAAACGCTCCGAAAAGAGCGTGAATCCCGATGGCTTCGGTCGCAAGCGCTGAAAGTAAAAGCGCCACGAAAATAATGGCGATTCCCCCTTCGGTGAGACGATCTAGCTTTTCTAAATAGGGAACGAGTCGCGCAATCAAGGGACGTCCTAAATAGAACATCGCAAAAATATAAATCACTGTGAGAAACAGCGTTATCAGCGCGTTTCCAATTTTTGCTTGAGCCATGCTCACCACAAACGCTAAAAGAACCCACGCCGTAACGTCATCCACAGCCGCACTGGTTAAAGCGATGCGCCCCATCCGCGTTCGAGTCACTTTTTTATCACTTAAAATACGGGCCAATACCGGGAAAGCCGTAACCGACATTGAGACGCCCAAAAACAGAGCAAAGTTAATAAAGGAAACCCCAGGCGCACGAAACTCAGGGTACAACTTCAACGCCAAAAGTCCGCCGAGCGTAAAGGGAATCATGATGCTCGCGTGCGAGATCGCCAGAGTTGCATGGCCCGACCGTTTTAAAACTTTGAGATCAAACTCAAGACCGATCAGAAACATGTAAAAAATCACCCCTAGCTGTGCAATGATTCCGACAAACGGAATCGATTCATGGGGAAGTAATGTCGCTTGAAGCTCCGGCATGTATCGTCCCAAAAGCGAGGGGCCTAACATGATCCCACCCAAGACTTCACCAATCACCGGAGGTTCGTGGATCAACTTAAAAATCGCACCCATCACCCGAGCGGCGATTACCACAACTGACATTGCTAACAAGAAATGGAGGAGTGTATCAATCTGTCGATGAATCTCTTTTGATCCGTTGGGCGTCGCCGGAGTCAAAAACTGAACGGTGAAGACGCTTCCTTTATACTGAATCCACCAATAAGCTGCGATGGTGAGACTAAACAAGGCGGCGTAAAAGACAAAGATAGAACGTTTGTTTCGATTTAGACCAGATTCTGACATAGCTCGCAAAACTATAGCTTAAGTAGGCGTAAAAGATACAGATAATCCATCCCTCTCGCGCCTCAAAAAAAGATTTTTCTAATCTAACAAAAGGGCATAGGGGTTGCAAAGTTGCTGTTGCGGTAGGATGGAAAATGAAGCACAGCTCTATTGATTGGTCGCAACTAAATAAAAAAGCCCTAAAATATTTCGGGATTAAACGGATTCGCCCCTGCCAAAGGGAAATCATCGAATCCGTCATGAACCATAAAAACGTTTTGGGACTGATGCCCACCGGAGCTGGAAAATCCCTTTGTTATCAACTACCTGCGCTCTTTTTTAAAAAGACGGTCATTGTCGTCTCACCCCTGATATCACTGATGCATGACCAGACCACCAAGCTCGAAGAAGCGGGTGTTGAGGCCACAAAATTCGATTCGACTCTCACCGCATCTGAGGAAAAAGAGGCCGTTCACGATGTCAAAAAAGGGCTCGCGGAGCTGGTTTATGTCACTCCGGAACAGTTAGAAAATCCTGAACGATTAAAAGCGTTTCAGAAAAAGGGCGTGTCCTTAGTGGTGATTGACGAAGCTCATTGTGTCTCGCAATGGGGACATGATTTTCGACCGGCATTTTTAAATATCCGAAAAGCGATTGAGCAACTCGGAAGTCCGCCCGTTCTTGCCGTCACAGCGACCGCAACGGATCAAGTTCAAAAAGATATTCTAGAGCAACTCGGAATTCCAAAAGCCACTGTGATTAGCTGCGGAATCGACCGCCCAAACTTAGTTTTTAATGTGTACCGCACAGTCAATGAAGACGTAAAATTTCAGCGTTGCCTCCAAATTATCGGAGAGAGTCATGGCATCGGAATCGTTTACGTAACAACTGTGAAGCTCGCAAACGAATTGCACTCACGCCTTTTAAAAGCAGGGCTCAGAGCGGGAAAATACCACGGTAAAATGCCGATGAAATTAAGACGTGAGTCCCAAGAGGATTTTATGCACAACCGTTTCGACGTCATTGTCGCGACCAAAGCATTTGGACTGGGAATCGACAAGCCCGACGTGCGTTTTGTCATTCATTACACTTTCCCAGACTCGGTCGAAAGCTACTATCAAGAAGCTGGGCGCGCCGGGCGAGATGGAAAAAAGGCGACAACGGCGCTTCTCTATCGTTTAGAAGACAAGAAAATCCATTCTTTCTTCTTAGGCGGGAAATACCCTACAAGCCAAGATGCCGCCCATCTTTATCAAACCCTTCTGAAGATGAGCGACACTCCTAAAAAGGTTGTTCCCATAAAAGAACTCGTAGAAGTTTCTGGAATTTGTAAGAAAAAAGCCGCAGTTCTTTTGAATTATCTTGAGAAAGAAAAGATCATCCAAAAGAAAAAAGGAGTCCGCCTGCTCCACACCTTTGAGACGGTCGAACAATTCGAAAAATTTCTTCATCATTACGACGAAAGAACCACGCAAGAAAAAGAACGTATCGAAACGATCATGCGCTATGGTCAGACAACGGAATGTCGAATGATGTTTATGCGCCACTACTTCGGAGAAGAGGCTGGCGAAATCTGCAAAAAATGCGACAACTGCCGCGGGAAATTTTTAACTCCGAATCCGCTTGTTCAGAATACTTCGATAAACTAGCAATCACGAACCCACCCGTCGTTGCGAGGAGCGGAGCGACGACTTGTCCGACGCAGCTTTAGCGGAGACGGAAGCAATCTCGCTGCACGAGAGCGCGCAAGGTGAGAGCTGGGAATAGTTCGCTTTGCACGTGCAAGGTAAGTGGGTTCTGTATTTTATTTTTAAGGGAAAGTGCCGTAAGCGTGTTGCTTCCTTGTTT
>CALCZU010000100.1 GCA_937903155.1 uncultured Bdellovibrionales bacterium | reverse complement strand
AGATCTTTAATAAATTGGCCGCTTCCGTAACGACTTTCGACTTGTCCGTAGCAAAATGAATTGAGTTTCGGTAATAACTCTTGATTCAAAAGATCGAGACACAGTTTGGTGTCTTCCCCTGACCAGTTGTCGCCGTCAGAGAAATGAAATGCGTAAAGATTCCATTCTGAAACCGGATAGTGTTTATCGATGAGCTCATTGCAAAGCTTGTACGCGGAACTAATCAAGGTTCCACCGCTTTCGCGGGTATGATAAAAAGTCTCTTGGTCGACTTCGCGAGCCGAGGCGTCGTGGATGATGTAACGGATTTGAACGTCGTTGTACTGAGAACGGATCCAGGTATCGATCCAAAAACTTTCGGTACGGACGATTTCTTTTTGTTCGTCTCCCATACTGCCAGACACGTCCATCATGTAAATGATGCAGGCGTTATTCTCAGGCTTCGTCACCGTCTTCCACATTCGGTAACGGAAATCTTTTTTAATTGGGATAATCACGGGATTTTCGGGATCGTAAATCCCTTCAATCACCTGACGTTTGAGCGCTTCTTTAAACGTTCGCTTCACGTGTCTTAAACTCGCCGGACCCACATTGTGAATTCCGCTGAATTTACTTTTGTAAGCATTTACCGCACCCGAACCCTTCGGTTGAATGCGAGGAAGTTCGAGTTCTTCTCCAAGCATCTCGGCAAGTTCCGGAAGCGAAACTTCCATTTCCATCGAATGCTCGCCTGAGGAATTGCCGGCCTTACCCGGCTCTTCGCCCTCACCCGGGCCCAATTGCGTTCCCGGAGCGCCCTCGCCTTGACCGACGCCTCCTTGCTGACGTTTTCCGAACTTAAAACGCGGAAGATCAATCTGAGGGATCGGAATACTGACATAATCCTTTCCCTGACGGCCGATCATCTCGCCGTGACTAATATATTTTTTGAGGTTGTCCTTGATCTTCCCTTTGACGATCTGTTTAAACCTCTGGTGGTCACGTTTGATGCCGGAGTTCATTCGTGTTTCCTATTTTCTCTTCACATCTCCGCGGGCAAAAATACTGGCCACGAAAGTCAGAATATCAGTCGAACAGATTTCGCAGTAACCGTAATTTTTAATCAACCGACCTTTTACGATGTCGATTTTCTCTTGGGTATTCTGATCGACCACATTGGACACAAGGCTTGTGAGCTTAATGGTGTCTTTTTGATCTTCGAAAAGTTTCAATTCCAAAGCTTTGTGCAGACGCTCATTCGTTTTGTAATCGAATTGACGTCCTTCTAAAGCAAGCGCTCCGATGTAATTCATGATTTCGCGACGGAAATCATCTTTACGGCTGTCTGGAATGTCGATCTTTTCTTCGATCGAGCGCATGAGTCTTTCATCTGGCTCTTCATCCTGGCCCGTGTATTTATTTTTGACTCTTTCGCGTTGAGTGTAAGCTTTGACGTTGTCGATGTAATTCGAGCAAAGTCTTGCCATGGCTTCTTCATCGGCTGAAATCGCTCTCTGGACTTCGCTTTTCACGATATCTTCATATTCTTGCTTCACTACCGCGAGAAGTTCGCGATAATGCTTCTTTTTTTCTTCAGAAGAAATAAGAGAGTGATTTTTTAAGCCCCCGTCCATTTCGTTTAAGACCATGAATGGATTTAAACAAGCAACATTGCCTTCGCGAGTATTCACAAGCGCGTTTGAGATCTTATCCTGAATATATCGAGGAGAGATCCCTTCCATCGCTTCACGGTTCGCTTCTTTTCGAAGCTCTCTCACGTTATCTTCAGTAAAACCGGGGAGGGTTTTACCATTATAAAGTTTTAATTTTTGCAGAAGCGTGAGATTTGCTTTTTTAGGCACTTCGAGACGAGTCAAAACGGCCCACATTGCTGCCATTTCGAGAGTATGAGGGGCGATATGCTTGCCCTTAATGCTTCTCGAGTTGAAATCCTTTTTGTAAATCTTTACTTCTTCGCTTTGCTTTGTGATGTACGGAACGTCGATTTTCACCGTTCTGTCTCTCAAGGCTTCCATGAACTCGTTGTTCTGGAGTTTGCGATACTCCGGTTCATTCGTATGTCCGATAATGACTTCATCGATATCGGTTTGCGCGAATTTCTTCGGTTTTACTTTATGCTCTTGAGAAGCTCCGAGTAAGTCGTACAAGAATGCGACATCCAATTTAAGAACTTCGATAAATTCGATGATTCCGCGATTTGCAATATTGAATTCACCGTCAAAATTGAAGGCTCTGGGGTCTGAATCCGAACCGTATTCGGCGATTTTACGGTAGTTGATGTCACCCGTAAGCTCAGTCGAATCCTGATTCTTTTCGTCTTTGGGTTGGAAAGTTCCAATTCCGATTCGAGCTTTTTCGGAGAGTAAAAGCCTAACGACAACGACATGGTCGATGACCTTGGTCCAGTCTCCAGCGTAGTGCATGAGAAGTTCGTTGAAGATGTACTGCATCGGAGGACAGAGATCGCCTTCGATATTGACTCGATGGCCTTCTTTACGTCCGCGATTGACTTCTTCGCAGAACTTTTTTCTGAAGTCGAGAGGAATGAGTTTCAAAGGATCCTCATTCATCGGACTTTTCATTTCAGTCAAACCGTTTAAAACTTTCTTCGCGAGTTTTTCGTCTTTAATCTGCCATTTGAAAGTATAAAGGGCCCCTTCATCCGTCGTGGAATACCATTCGACCCCTTTTTTAAGCAGTCTTGCAATCGTACTTTTGGAACTTCCGACAGGACCGTGCAAAAGGATGACGCGTTTTTCAGGTCCGTAGCCTTGAGCGGCGGCTTTTAAAACATTTACAAGTTTATGGAGATGAACATCGAGACCGAAAACCCCATCTTTACCGTTATCAATAGGATCTTTGAAGAAGTTAAAAGCGGTAATTTTCTTTTTGAATTCTACGTACTCTTCCGTACCGTAGTGCATGATGAGATCGTATAAACGCTGAAAAGAATTACGGGTAATTTCAGGCTTTTCTTTTACAAGTTCGACGTACTGTTGAAAGGTCCCTTCCCAATGAGCTTTTTTAAACTTATCAAGATCTTGGAGGTTATGAATAAAGCCTTTGATGTCCAAAACGGTTGCTGACATTACAAATCTCCTGTTTTTTTATAAATGATTTCTTATCTTTTAAGAAAAGGGCTGCAATTCAATTCATTTAATTGTGATCTGAATGTCAGAAAGAGTCAATGCGTGGGGCGAGCTCTACAAATTCAATTCAGCGCGCAACAAGGGCTTAAAAAATTGAATTCCGTTAATATGCGGCGCGTTTTGCAAACGGTTAACGTCCTGTGACGTCTTGCACAGTCGACTTCATATTTTGCAAATCGTTTTCAATGACTCGTACGAGTCGAGTTTGTTCAGCGTCATTTAAGCCAGACTGGAGTAATGTGAGATTGTCTTGGGTCTGAATACTCTTCGCGTCTAACTCCCCAATATTTTTCTCCAAGTCTTGATAGCGCAGCGTTCCTTCTAGAGTTTCCGCACGCTCATCCATCAGAAGTAAAATTCCCTGCTTCACTTCGCTGAGTTGGCTTTCGTAGCGGGAGAGGGTCTGTTTATCGACTTGGGCCATGAGAATCATCGGAAAGATAAGTAAGCTAAGAATGATTGCTTTCATAAAAGCCTCCTAATCTTATGAAATGCAATTTGAAAGCCAAAAGGGTGGGACGACTATTTCGAAATCTTTTTCTGCCAGGCTTTTACTTCTTTGAGGATTGCAGCTTCGTCGAGCGTCAGGACTTTTCGGTCTTTCATTAGAATTTTTCCGGCAACAACCGAATGTTTCACGTCGGAAGCTTGAGCGCTATAGACGATATGAGAATAGGGATCGTACATGGGCTGGGCATGGGGAACATCGAGATCGATGGCAATCATATCCGCTGATTTTCCAACTTCGATAGAACCTGTGTGTTTATCCATGCCGAGCGCCTTTGCGCCTTCGATGGTTAGAATCCTCACAGCATCCTCAGTGCACAAGGCGCCTACTCCACTTTTGTAAACCTGCAACTTGCACGCGATATCGATCTCTTCGAGCAAATCTAAATTGTTATTACTTGCGACCCCATCGGTACCTAGTACCACACTGGCTCCGGCTTCTCGCAACTGTTTCACCGGACTGATTTTGGTCTCTAATTTCAAATTGGATTCGGGGCAATGAGCGACACCGACTCCATGATTTCCTAAAATCTGAATATCTTTATCACTTAAGCAAACACAGTGGGCGGCGATCGCTTTTTGTTCCCAAAGTCCCCACGACTTAAACATTTCGGTCGGCGACTTTCCAAATTTCTTCAAGCATTCGTCGACTTCCCCTTGCGTCTCTTGGAGATGTACATGGATGGGGAGGTCATGTTTTTTGGCATACTCAATGACATAAGGCCAGGATTTTTCGGTTACACCATAAATGGAGTGCGGAGCGATTACGGGTTGCACAAGAGGATATTTTTTGACGTCATCGACATATTCGTCAAACTTTTCCATGATCGTCTGACTCGATTCGACGCCACTGATTTCGACTAAGGTCTGCCCTAACAAACCTCGCATTCCAGACTCATGAACCGCCTTTGCAGCAGACTCTTCAAAATAATACATGTCATTAAAAAGAGTGATGCCCCCTTTAATCATCTCGAGGCACGCGAGCAAAGTTCCCATGTAGACAAACTCTTTATTTCCCCATTTGCGTTCAAGAGGAAAAATCGTTTGAAAAAGCCACTCTTTTAAATCCAAATCATCGGCGATTCCGCGCAAAAGGGTCATCCCAGTGTGGGTGTGGCCGTTTGAAAAACCTGGCATCACAAGACAATTCGTCGCATCCAAAACTTTTTTCGCAAACGGCTTTTCCCCTTTTTTCTTGAGACTCGTAATTTTAGAAATCTTTCCCTGATCAACGTAAATCACGGCATTTGGAATGGACCGAGTATGGCCATCCATTGGAATAAGTGTTCCTCCATAAATTGCCAGTTCGGAAAGAGTTTTCGCTTTGGACGTCATCCGTTCAATTTCTCGCTCGAAAAAGCGTAGGGAAAAAGTTCCTTGAATGGAGCTCTTCGAAAAGTCGTCCCTCGTCGGTTTACCGCAATCACTTCGCATTTTTTGCCGAATTCTGCAATGACCTGCAGGCACATCCCACAAGGAAAAACGGGTTCGTCCGAAGAGGCTGCGACAATGATTTTTTTAATTTGTTTCCCACCGCGAGAAACCATTTTGACGATAGCTGTTCTCTCTGCGCAGAGACTCGCAGGGTAAGACGCGTTTTCAACATTACATCCCGTAAATAATTTTCCACGAGAATCGATGACGACCGAACCCACAAGATAGTTTGAATAGGGCGCGTGGGCTTTCTTGCGCGCTTGAAAGGCAAGCTTCACCAGTTTTTTGTCGGACGCACTTAAATCTTCAATGGGAAGAAGTTCACTCATAAAGTTTTCGGATCTCCTTAAATCCCTCGGAAACGAGCTCACCGAAGGTGCTGTGAATTTTTTTTGCGTTTTCCAAAACTTCAGTATGAACTAACAAATCTTTTCCAACCCCCGCCGCAAGATTCGTGATGCAAGAAATCGCAACCACTCTTTTCCCCATATGATGGAGCGTAATCGCTTCGGGAACGGTCGACATTCCAACGACATCGGCACCCAGACCTTTATACATTTGAATTTCGGCAGGGGTTTCGTAAGAGGGCCCGTGAAGTGCCAAGTAAACGCCTTGTCGTAATGGAAAATTCAGTTTCTTAGCTGTCTTTTCAAAAATCCCGCGAAGTTCGGGGTCATAAAGTCGGGTCATATCCGGAAAACGCGGCCCTAAGAACTCTGGATTTTTCCCCACGAGAGGGTTTGTTCCCATGAGGTTTAAATGATCGGTCACCAACAGAAGATCCATCGGCTTCATCTCAGGATGAATTCCGCCAGCGGCATTTGTCAGAAGAAAAACTTCCGCACCGGACAGTCCAAAAAGACGAAATGGAAAAACGACATCCTCCATGGGATAGCCTTCGTAGTAATGAAGACGACCCTGCATACAAGCCACTCGAGTTCCATCGAGGTCCCCGATTAAAAGTCGCGCGACATGGCCCTCAACGGTCAATTGACGAATATGAGGAATACTCGAAAGCAAAACTTCTTTTTCGATTTTGATTTTTTGCAAGAGCCCTGAAAGACCACTTCCAAGGACAATCAAATACTTCGGAAATTCGGGGACTTGTTTCTTTAACGCTTCTCGGGCTTCTTCTAGATTTTTCTGCAACACACTCATAAATAATTCTTCACCAATAGACTTTGTTTTTGAAACTCTTTCCCGGAACTGACCTGGATTGCTTTCGTCAACTTTTCTTGGACGCTTTTCAGATCGGTTTTAGGATTGTAATACACTTTTACTAAAGTTTCTCCCCTAGCGACTTCATCCCCACACTTCTTTAAAAATTCAAAGCCAACTCGAGTGTCGATGATATCCTCTTTCGTGCGACGGCCGCCGCCTAAATCAATCAGCAATAATCCGATGCTCTTTGCTTCGCAACTTGCGAAGATTCCTGAGTCAGGAGCCTGAAACTCAAAGCATGCTAATTCCTGCCGCATTTTCTGAGCATTCGATTCAAAGCTCTTCCAATTTCCACCCTGATTTTCGAACATCTCCACAAACTTTTTAAAAGTCTCGGGACTTTGCGAAACTTCGAGACACTTTTCGCGAATCGATTCGGGTTTCAGTGTTCTTTTCGATGCGAGAAACACCATTTGAGTCGCGAGTTCGAAGACGACCTCTTGAAGACCCGGCTCCTGTTTCCCTTTTAAAAACTCGGCGCACTCTTCGATCTCTAATAAGTTTCCGACTTTCCAACCTAATGGCTCATCCATCTTTGAAACGACAGCAACGGCATCCACGTTTTCTTTTTTCGACGCTCGGACAAGATGAGAGGCGAGTTGTTCCGCTCTTTCTTCAGTTGTCATAAAAGCTCCCGAACCCGTTTTCACATCGAAAACGATCCCATCAGGAGATTCCGCAAGCTTTTTGCTCATGATACTTGAAACGATCAAAGGAATACTCTCGACGGTCGCTGTCACGTCTCGCAAAGCGTAGAGCTGCTTATCCGCCGGAGCAATTTCTTCTGTCTGTCCCAACATGAAAAAACCTCTTTCGGAAATTAGCTTTAACGCTTCTTTCATTGGAATCTGAGAGCTAAATCCGGGAATCGAATCAAGTTTGTCGAGCGTTCCTCCGCTATGCCCCAGTCCCCGGCCTGAGATCATGGGGATTTGAAGTTTTCCAGGACCTAGAAGTTTTTCGCCCAGCTGATGCACTAAGGGCACCAGCACCAGCGAAGTTTTATCGCCCACACCGCCCGTTGAATGTTTATCAATCCAAAATGTATTTCGATTAGCACGAGGAAACGTAAGTCCTGACTTCCACATCAATCGAGTCCAAATCGAAAGCTCTTTTTCAGAAAGCCCTTTGAAATAAACCGCCATGAGCCATGCGGACATTTGATAATCTTTTGTGTCTTTGTCTAAGTAACTTTTTAAAAGGTACTCTAATTCGGATTCTGAAAGTTCGAGTCCGTCTCGCTTCTTTGCAATTATTTCTGAAACTTGCATAAGAAACTACTTCCTAGACCGGTCAATCCGCTGTCGTTAATCTGAAATCCTTCAAGCACACTCGCGCCGATATCCGCGAAAGAGTTTCGATCGGGTAAATGCATTCCCTTCGCACCGGGTTGAAAGGCAATCAAAGGAACATATTCGCGAGTGTGATCCGTGCCTTTGAAGGTAGGATCACATCCGTGATCGGACGTAATAACGAGTAGGTCATCCGGTGTGAGTTCAGTCAAAATTTTTGGGAGATACTGGTCTAATTCGACAAGCGACCGCGCATACCCTTTAGGATCGCGCCTGTGGCCATAAAGCTGATCGAAGTCGACGAGGTTTGTAAAAATAAACGACTCTTTACTACGATGGTTTTTTAAATACCCCATCGTTGCATCTAAGCTATCGAGATTATTTCCGGTATGATTTTTTTCGTGGATCCCCCGATGATCGAAAATATCTTCTATCTTCCCAACGGAAATAACTCGAACTCCTTTGTCTTGCAAAACATCCAGACAATTTCGTCCTGGAGGAACCGAGTAGTCACGACGATGAGAAGTTCTTTTAAAGGTTTTAGAGGAGTCGCCAATAAATGGGCGGGCAATCACTCGGCCAATTTGATACTGGTCGCACAGTTTTCGAGCCGTTTCGCAAAGTGCGTAAAGGCGGTCCAAGCCAAACTTTTCTTCGTGCGCTGCAATCTGAAAAACGGAATCTCCCGAAGTATAGACAATGGGTTTTCCCGTTTTTAAACTCTCTTCGCCGAGTTCTTCGATAATGACGGTTCCACTTGCGGGCCGATTGCCCAAAATTCCAGGAATGTTTCCAGTTTTGACAAAAGCATCGACGAGTTCTTTAGGAAATCCGTTGGGAAATAGACGAAACGGCTGGCTTGTGACAAGACCTGCGATTTCCCAATGTCCTGTCGTCGTATCTTTTCCCGCACTTTTTTCGGCAAGACGACTCACAACGGCCAGTGGATTGGGATTTTTTGAAATCCCACGGAAATTTCCTAAATTTCCCATTCCCAGTTTTTCGAGATTCGGAAGAGAAATCCCCCCGACCGCTTCCGCCGTGTGCAAAAGTGTATTACTGCCTTCGTCCCCATAGTCTTTCGCATCCGGAGCCTCTCCCACACCAAAGCCATCACAGACAAGACAAACAACTCTCTTAAAATTTGGGGGGACTGAAGTTTGCAAAATCAGTATCCTCCTGAGTGAGAAGCATTGCCTTCGACAATGGCGATACTTGCTGAGGTGCCAAGTCGTGTCGCACCGGCTGCAATCATCTTAACAGCATCTTCATAAGTGCGAACGCCTCCGCTGGCTTTGACACCCATCGTAGGCCCGACCACTTCGCGCATTAATTTTACATCGTCAACGGTCGCTCCGGACTTTGAAAAGCCGGTCGACGTTTTCACAAAACTTGCTCCCGCAGATTTTGAGAGCGCGCAGGCGATGATTTTTTCATCGCGGTTCAGTTCACTTGTTTCTAAAATCACTTTGACGGGCAAACCAGACGACGCTTCGACGACCTTTTGGATATCGGCTAAAACCGCGGCATAGTTTTTCTCTTTCAATAACTCGCGATTTAAAACCATATCAATTTCTTTGGCACCTCGCTGAACGGCGGTGAGTGTTTCCTTTACTTTATCTGGAGTTGAGGCATTCCCTTGAGGAAAACTAATGACCGTAATGGGAACGGTTTTCGAACCTTTGAGTTTAGTCGTAGCGGTTTCAAGCCACTGACTTTCAATACAAACTGTTTTGAAGGAATAGCGAACGGCTTCGTCGCAAAGCTTTAAAATTTCTGCCTCTGTCGCGTCTTTTTTAAGCAGGGTGTGATCAATCGATTGAGCTAGATTTTCTTTCGTCGTCATAGTGACACTGTTCTAATCGCAAAAGCCTTATGAATCAAGCGATCTAACCCATTGAAATTGCAAAGCAAAAAACCTTTAAATCGCGATATTTTTCCATGAAACGATTTTAGCCTCCGTCCCCGCGGAGGACTTGGTGGTTTTTAAGTGTGTACTGGTGGGAGGCTAGAGTTTGAACGTCGGCGGGATCGTGAGTAATAAGGAGTGCCCCTCGGCCGTGCTGAGTGATGAGTTCTAGGATTTCATTTCGTAAATCCTGTCTAAGCTCAACGTCTAACGAAGAGAAGGGCTCGTCTAAAAGAATGACTGGGTAATCCATGGCTAAAACTCGTGCGAGAGCGACTCGTTGTGCTTCGCCCACGGAGATTTCGAGCGACTTTTTTTCTTTTAAGTGACCGATTTGTAGTTTTTCGAGCCACTCCGTGGCTTTTTGGATGCGCGCGCCTTTTTCATCACCCCTCACTTTCAAACCAAACTCTACGTTTTGAATCACATTGAGATGAGAAAAAAGTGCAGCCTTTTGAAAAACTAAACCGAGTCGTCGTTCTTCGGGGCGCAAAAAGGTAATGTCTCTATCTTCGTAAATCAACTTGCCTTTGGATGCAGGAACAAAACCCGCCAGAGAAAGCAAGAAAGTGCTTTTTCCGGAGCCACTCTTCCCCATCAGACAAGTGATCTTCCTCTTTTCGACGATCAGTTCTGGGATGCTGAGATGAAATTCTCCGCGCATAATTTCATAATTTTCGACTCTTAAGAGGGATTGCATTTTTCAATACTCCATAAAATCAAAGCCATTAAACAAATGAGCACTCCGGCGACAAGATTCGCATCTTGAACAGCGTACTTTCCAAGTTTTTGAAACACTAAGAGCGAAAGCGTCGCACCTTGTGACGATCCGAATAGCAAAAGAGAACTCACTTCCCCTAGCGAGAAACAAATTGCTAACCCTATCGCGAGGAAAATAAATCGTCTCAACAACGGAATTTCGACATCGCGTAAAAGATCCGTTTGAGACGCCCCTAAAGAAATCGCCACCCACTCCACATCACGGGGAATCGATTCGAAACCCGAGAGTAAACTCCGATAAACGAGGGGCAATGCAATGGTCATTTGGATCACAGCAACCGCCCAAAATGAATCTCGGAAAGATTCAATGAGTTCTGGAAAGGCTCCTGAAAAAGCCGCCGTTAAAAACATCACGGGAATAAAAAGCGGGACAACCATCGCGTAGGGAATAAAAGGCGATAGGATTTTAAAATGTCGTTCAAGGTAAGCGCCCGCAAATCCCACCGGCAAAACGAGCATCACGCAAAGACCTGCAAGCTTAGCGCTATTTAAAAACGCGTCCCAAATTTCAGACAATTGAGATTCAAACGCAAAAACAGACTTTGCAACCACGAGCACGAGAGGGCCGAAGGAAATCCCAATGACAATGGCACCGAGAATTACCCAAACTATCCAACTTGTAGTTTTCGAAAATTGAAAAATTTGAATTCTTTTTTGAAAGGTCGCTGTGATTTTATTTTTTTGAGTTCTTTGAAACGCTAAGAAAAGAGGAAAAAGGAGAATGAGTTGGAGCAGAGATAAAACTGCCGCTTTGGAAAGATTGTTTTCAAACTTCAGAGCTTGATAGATTCCGAGCTCAATCGTTGAAAAACTAGGATTGCCTCCAAGCACCGCGACCGGGATAAAACTACAAAAGCAGTACGTGAAGCAAAGCAAACCCGCTTTAAACAATGAACTTTTTAGTTTTGGAAACGTCACGCTGACAAACGTCCGAAATCTCCCCGCTCCGAGCGAAAGTGCCGTGCACTCTTCTTCGACCCCGGAGGCGAGCCAAGATTCCCCGACGAGTTTCATAAAGACGGGATAATTCATCGCCACATGGCACAAAAGAATTCCGGGATAACCGAAAATGGAGAATCCCAATCCTTCTCTTCCCCAAAAAGACAAAAGAGCCAGTACAACCACTAATGACGGCAAAGAAAAAGAAATGAGCGACAATCGCCAGATCCAGGAACCGCGACCTCGTCCATTTTCGATCACATAGAGCGCGACGCCGACTCCTAAGACTGCACTGAGTAGCGTACTCAAAAAACTCTGTATCAAGCTAAACTCAATGGTATTCAAAAGGTAGGGAGAAAAAATAAAATTTCCGTGCTGCAACTCCCCAAAGGCCATTCCCGTCAAAGAAACGATCGGAAAAACTAAGATGGGAAATAAAAATAAAACAAAAATAAGAAGGGAAAAAAGAAGGGGGACGGAAGCTAAAGGTTTCAACGAGAAGCGGTGATATGATTTGTCCAAGCTGCGAGCCATGCGTTTTGAGTGCTTTCATCTACCCACAGAGGTGCTTTTATGGGTTTGACCACTTGAAGCTTCTCAAAGGAAGCAGGAAGTTTCAATCCGGGGAGCACTGGGTACATCCATTGTACTTGAGGAATCTTCTCTTGAACATGTTTTGAAACAAGCAGTTTTAGAAACTCTTCAGCTAACTCTTTTCTTCCGCTGTATCTAACAATTCCCGCAGACTCGACCTGCATGAAGTGACCTTCATTAAAAGTGACCGTTTGATACTGCGTCTTCTTTTCCTTTTCGATGTGATAAGCAGGACTCGTTGTGTAGGACAAAACATAATCCCCCTCCCCTTTTAGAAAAAGTGAATAAGCGGCGGACCATCCTGGCGACCATAACTTTGTGATACTGGCCAGTTTCGATAGATTCTTTTCCCATTCGGATGATTTCCATAAAGCTTCCGTCCAAGCTAAGAAACTAAACCCCAGTTGCGAGGTTCTGGGATCGATCAAAATCATTCGTTTTGCTTTTTGTTCAGTGATGAACTCCAAAAAAGACGTGGGAGAGGTCGGCTTTACTTTCGTCTTATCGTACACAAAAGCGAGATAACCAAAATCGAAGGGAACGAAACCCGATTGAAGACCTTCGCGAGGAATCGCTTTATCCGCAAGCGGGAGAATTTTTGACAAATCATTCACCAAAAAGTGTCCGCTGATTTTTGCTTTTACTAAACCCTGTTGATCAATTCCCAAAATGAGATCCGCTTTGGTTTTATTTTTTTCGAGCAAAACCTGATTAAGAGTTTCTTGGCTCGTTGAGAAAGAAACAAACTTTACTTTTTTCCCGAGAAGTTCCCACTCTTTTTGAAGAAGTTCACAGAGGGAACCTTTTCCTTGCAGAGAGGAATAGGTATAAACTGTGAGCTCATTTTCCTTAGCGGCTAAGGGGGCGATAAATAAAGTCGATAGAAGAAGAAGGCTTAAGATTTTAAGGGTCGGCATGTATAGCTATATGCTCCCCATTCCTGAAAATTGCAAGATCCCATAGGCACAAAACCCAGTGGAAAAAGGAAGCTTTCTAAGTCATTTTTTTGATAAGCGAGAAGCCCCGAAAGAATTAACTGCCCACCGTCTTTCAAAAGTCGCGCATAGTCGGCCGCAAGTAAACGATGCGTTTCCAAAAGGATATTCGAAACAATGATGTCAAACTGTTCTGTATAAGTAGAAAAATCTTTATCTGAGACGTTGATGCCTTTGCAGCCGTTCAGTTCAAAATTTTCGATGGCGGTTTCAACGGCAACAGGATCGTTATCAACCGCATCCACACTTTCAACATGCAGATGTTTTGCGACCATCGCCAAAATTCCCGTTCCGGTTCCAACATCGATCATTCTCAGTTTTTCAGGAAAGCGGTAAGCTTTAATCGCCTGTTCAAGAAGATGAACGCACATTCGAGTCGATGGATGAAGGCCTGTTCCAAAAGCTTGTCCAGGATCCATAATCAGAGGAATCATCCCATTAGGGACTTGAGTTTCTTGATCCCACGCAGGCTTTAAAAAAAACAAATGGGTCAGCTTTTGAGCTTTGTAAAATTCTTTGTATTTCTCAGACCAGTTGTCTTCAGGCACTTCTAAAACTTGAAAAGAGATTTCCGCTTTAGCAGGAAAAAGAGTTTTCAAGGAAGCTTGATAACGTGTGAGCTGGCTGACGACCGTTTCCTTCAGGTCTTCTGGAAAAAACGCCTGATAAAAATCTTTTCCGTGTTCTTTAAACTCACAAACGCCCTCGGCCCCGATTTCAAAAAGGCGGTTACTGACGGCATCTCGCAAATCGTTTTCGACATCGAGTCGGACTTCAATCCATTTTTTTTCGTTAGTCTTCGGACTCTTCGGACTTTGGCGCATTTTTCGGCTTTCTCAATTTTCTTTTCAACGATTTTACCTTTGCCTCGGCCCGTTCCATCTCTTTCGGATCTTTTAAAAGGGTCAGGGATTTCTCCCACATTTCCAAAGCGCCATCCCATTCCCGCTTTCCTTCTAAGACAAAGGCTAACCATGCATAGTTCATCCCATTGCCGGGTTCAAGCGAAATGGCTTTTGCGAAATTTAACTTCGCGACATCCCATTTTTGCTGGTTCAAGTAACAAATTCCAAGCTCGCGGTATGCGACGACTTCGTCCGGGTTTTGTTTAATCACTTCTTCAAACTTTTGAACGGCGCGACTGAAACTCCCCATGTTTCTTAAGACTATTGCATATTTAAGTTGGTACACGGACTGGGACAAGATTCCGCCCGGATTTGCTTCCAACTTCATTTGCGCTTCACGAAATTTCTTCTGGTCGATAAGGCGGTCAATCACGGCTCCGTAATTCTCATCCATTTTTTTACGTAACGTGGCCGATTTCGGATTTAATTCCAAAGCCAATTGCCAGTATTTGATAGCCTCTTGGGGTTTATCCGAAAGCTCGAAGACATTTCCGAGTTGTTCTAAAACTTCGGGGTCTTTTTTGTTCAAGCGATAGCATTCGGAAAGATACTTTCCAGCACTCTTAGCGCCTTCTTTCCCTTTTGCTAAAAGAATGAGCGCAAGGTTGAAGCGGCTCGCGACATGAGTTGGCCAATGAGCCGCGACCTTTTCCATATATTCCATCGCACGCTCGGTTTCTCCTCGAGAAAGATGCCAACGGCCCAACGCCCAATTCAGCCGGGGATCATTAGGGATCTCATTCACCAGTTGCTTATAAATAAAAGCTGCCGTCTCAATTCCACCTTTTTTTTCCATCACTTCCGCACGTAAAAGTTCCGCTCGATTTGCGACGGGAGTTCCTTTTTTCTCGGCGCGAATTTCGCGCAAAAGTCTTTCGGCTTCGTCGAAATTTTTACGGACCGCGTATTTGTAGGCAATCGCAAGCTTGTATTCATCGGAAGTGGAGTGGGTTTTCAGCTGTTCTAAAATTCGATCCGCATTGCCAATGTCGTCGCTTCGTAAAAAGATCCACACACATGCGAAAGCTTGCTTCTTATCTAGAAATTTCCCAGAGATTCGCGAGAGACAAACTTCTTTGCCCTCATCCAGTCGATTCTCGTTAAGGAGCGTCGAAATGTCCGCAAGCGATGACGGATAAGCGGACACGGCATTGAGTAATAAAATTGAGATCAGTAGGCGCACAGTAATGAGATTCTCCTCTAAGTCCATTCGTGAGATTACAGGGATTGCTTTACCCAATTTTCCTAAAAAATATACCCCGGATTACTTAATAATAGCAATTACTTAGCCCCTAACAAATCCCATATTGGGGAGTTTTGCACTCTTACTAATGGGAAAATCAATTGACCTAACGCATTAAAAAAGACTAAAACGTCCTCATGCAGAGAAAAAAAATCGAAATTATCATCATTGATGACGAACCGGTAACTTTGTCCGCCATGAAGATGGTCTTAGAAGCAAACTACACGGTTCATCCCTTTGAGAACCCCAAAGCGGCTGAAAAAATCTTGAATGAAAGACCCATCCCACTCGCCATCATCGATTTGAACCTCGCCGAAGTGAGCGGCATCGATGTTCTTAAAGATTGGAAAGTAAAATATCCCGAAACTGAAATCCTTATTTGTTCGGGCGAAACGCGAGTCGAAAAAGCTATCGAGTGTTTGCGACAGGGCGCCTCTGATTACATCGTGAAACCGTTTCGAAAAGATGACCTTCTGCTTGTCATCAACCGAACCCTTGAGAAACAGGATTTGAAAAGAAAAGTCGAAAAGCTGACCCCACTTGTGATTCCTTCGCCCGTCGATCTCATTGCGGATTCAAAAGCGATGCAAGAAGTTCTAGAAAAAGCACGATTATTAAAACACCAATTGCATCTAAACGTGATGATCTTAGGAGAGTCTGGAACTGGAAAAGAAATTTTCGCGCGTTTTCTCCATCAGCAAGAAGGGCATTCTTCAAGGCCTTTCGTCGTCGTGAATATGCCGGCCATTCCGTCCTCTCTAATGGAGTCCGAACTTTTTGGCAGTGAAAAAGGGGCCTTCACTGACTCTAAAGCGTCACGCCCTGGAAAATTCGAAGTCGCCGATACCGGAGATATTTTCTTAGATGAAATCGGCGATCTTCCGATGGAGACTCAAAGTAAAATTTTAAGAACGCTCCAGGAAAAGACAGTCGAGCGTGTGGGTTCCACCAAAGCCCGCAATGTGCAGTTCCGCGTCATCTCCGCGACCAATCAGCCTCTGGCGGATCTGATGTCGCACGGAAGATTCAGAGAAGATTTGATGTACCGTTTGAGTGATATGGTCCTCTGGCTTCCGCCTTTGAGAGAACACAAAGAAGATATCCCAAAACTAGTAGAACACTTCATGAAAAAATATTCTTATGGCAGACCGATTCCTAAAGTCTCTGCTCAAGCGATGAATTCTTTGACGGCTTATCACTGGCCCGGAAATATTCGCCAGCTTGAATCAACCGTGAAGCGCGCCATGATTTTTAATCGAGGGATGATCATCGAAAAAATTGATCTCATTGATCCTTTGATGATGAACCCTCTTTCTAGCAAGGTCAGTATGAACAGTGACGCCCCTATGGATCTGAGTCGGGGATATGACGGAATGGTGGCAAACTTTGAGAAAAAACTTCTCGAAGATGTCATTCAAAGAAACGGCGGAGACAAAATGGCAGCGATGCAGGAACTCAAACTTCCTCGAGCGACTTTCTACCGCAAACTCACCCAATTGAATGTTCAATAAATGGAACCGGTAAACATTGATTTTCCTTCGACCTGGGTGAAATTTAAACCCAGCCTTTGCAATGGATGTTGGGCGGGTTGTTGCACTTTGCCCCTTGAAGTCAGTTCAGAAGATCTTTTTCATATGGGAATCATCGGTGCCGACGAAGTCGAGGGTTCGTTAAAAAAGACAGCTAAAAGATTAATCAAAGACGGCATCGTCGAATCGTTTCGCGCTCGCACTGGGATTTTTACGATTCGTCGAACGCAACACGGAGATTGTATTTATCTAGATAAAAACCGCATGTGCAAAATTTACGACAGACGTCCCTCTATCTGCCGAAGATTTCCAGAATGTGGTCCCAGACCTGGCTTTTGCCCCAAGACTGAAAAATCCCGACAGGGATTTTAAATCAATGTGCCAACGTCGTTTTCCGAAATAAGTCCATACACGTGAGACGAGGCTTTCCCAGAGCGACGCGAACGTAAGTCACTCCCGGAAGCGACGGCTTAGTAACCGGCTCTGAAACCTTCAGAAGAGGATCCGATTTCTGACTGTTATTCTCTGCGAATTCCCGAAGTTCAATCAAAATTTTCGGAACAGAATTCGCCTCTTTTTCGAAAGTGGCAATTGCTTTTTGAATCAATTCCAATTTGAGCGGAACTGTAAACCATCGTTGATTCAGCAAAGAAATCTTTTCCTGCCCCAGAATCCATTGAATCCCCGTATAGCGGCAGAAACGCAAGAAAGAATATCTTAAGACTTTGCTAAATCGACGTTTGTTTTCGATAGCTCGAACCAATCGGATGGCCTCTTCAAAAGTATTTGGGTCAATCCTATCCATTTGGATCATATCTAGGATATCACTCTTGTTGCGAATGTAGGTCTTCGCAATCATATGTTTTAAATACACGAATCCCACGCCGCCAATTCCCAATGCGAAATACATATCGTCAATAGACGCCACTTCCATGAGACTCCCATATTTTAAGAGGTCGAAAGAGAAATCGATAAAGGTGTTTGTCCACCAGAGGCGATTGGATCTGCGAACGTTTTCTTGAAGAGAATTTTGAATTTTAGCCAGGACGGTTTGAATTTGGCCAATCAACTCGGAATCTTTATTTTCATCTTTCGGAATGAGAAGCAAAACTTCTTGAATATTTTTCTCAGCCTGCTGATAAAATCCTTGTCCTAAAAAAGTAACCGTTTTTTCTAGCTTCGCCTCAATCTCCTCATTTTTTTGGAGAACGCCCGACGCCACCCAAGCCTGATATTGCTTGATAAAAATATTCACGTAGTCGGTAATATGGGCTGTTTTCTTCTGAATCTCTTCCCCCATTTTCCCCGTAAACTGAACGAAGGGAATTTTGGCGAAGGATCCCGCAAAACTAGTCAAAAGGGTATTGACGATAATTTCAGGCGTGAGATTACCCATTCCGCGATGAAGAGCCATTTGAAAAGTCATCGAGGAAGTAATCGAGTCGACCAGTTGGCTTCCAAGCGTCCACAAAAATGAAGGCTGCGTTTTCCCTGTTTGATGATTGTAAAATTTTGAGAGCTGATGCCGAAGATTTCCCGCTTCCTTAAAATATTGGAAAAAGAATCGCCAGCTCGCAGCGATGACCACTCCTGCCATCAAGTTCACATTGGGATCATTGGGAAAACGTTGATTGATTTGAATCGCGGCGGCAGCCCCAGTTAAAGTCATAAAAAAGGCAGCCGATTGCAAATTTCTAATTTGCATGAACAGGGGGCGCGTGATGCCCGTATGGTGGTTTAAATAGGGAGTCACTATTGACCAGAGCCCATTCGGCATTCCCAAACGTTTTTTCAATCTCAGATTACGAGATTGAATCACTGACTTCACGTAGGAAGTGGAAAATGCTTCGTCCGCAAACTTAGGTAAACCCGGAACCTGTGAAGTTTCCTCATTGATGACTGCGAGCAGTTCCGACGCGAGCACTTGCTCAGATATCCGAAGCCTTTTCAACGGCCAGAGATCGTCCCATTCTTTATCCCATCGAGTGATCTCGCCCCGTTCCCCCACCTTAATTTTTGATTCTTCGAGCGTTCGGACAAGCCATTTCAAATGGTCAGGAACTTCATTGCCAACGTAGTGGAGGTAAACGATGACTTGATCCAACGGAAGATTTTCGGCCGCCGCCTTTTCACGAATGGATTGAACAAACTTTTTTGCGTAAGCGTCGGTTTCGGCCCGGTTTTGAGGCGCAGAATATTCGATTTGAAGGGGTCGAATGGAATCAACTAGCCCCTCAATCCCGTCAAAGTTTCCCGGTCCCCCCAAAGCAGATAGCGAGAACAGGATGCATATAAAACAAAAAACTCCCGACAAATGCATGCCCCATAAACTACCCGCTTCAATCCGAAAGTCTATTAGGTTATTGGCGAATAATCGTTAGATTTTGGTTAGAAAACCGATGACAATTTTAAAATTATCTGCTGACAAACCCATTTTTTAACGACTGTAAAGCTATTTTGAAATTTGTACTTGCTTTCTGGCGCGAAGCCCCACTCGCCCTACCAGAAATGCGAAAAGATTTGGAAAGTGCGATGCCGCAAAAACCGCCCAATAACCGTGGCCGGTCAGAATCCGCTCACGGCGTCTTTGATAAATCGCTTTGACAATTTTTTTCGCGGCTTTCGCTGTTGGCATCTGAATCCATTTGGGTAAGGTCTCTTGCACTTGGGGGTGGTGGTTTCCTAAATTATCTACCCGTCGAATTTCGGAGGTCACAAATCCAGGCGCGATATGAGTGACCGAAATTCCATACGACTTCAGTTCGTAGTAGAGCGCGTAACTTAAAGATCGAATAGCGTGTTTACTCATCGTGTAGGGACTGTTCCCCGGCAGAGTGACAAATCCGGTAACACTTCCAACGAGCGCGAGTCGTCCTTTGGAAGCTTTCAGCGCGTTCAACGAAGCATAGAGCGTATTTAAAACGCCGTAAATATTGGTCTCAAACTGACGACGGTAATCTTCGGGTTTCAAAGTTTCGAACTTTCCAACGACACCAAATCCAGCGTTCGCAACTACGACATCGATTTTGCCAAACTTTTGCATGGCGCTTTCAACCATCTTTTCGCAGTCTCCGGCGAACGTCACGTCACATCGACAGACCAAGGTTTCAACACCTTGCTTTGTCAGTTCGTCTGAAAGCTTTTGGAGATTTTCTACTCGACGAGCGGCTAAAACAAGTTGCGCTCCTTGTTTTGCAAACTGCTTTGCTAAACCTTCTCCGATTCCCGAAGAGGCCCCTGTGATCAAGACAACTTTTTTCTTAAATTGTGGCATGCGATTAAGCTACCACTAACTCGACTTTAAGGAAACTTTACAGCAAACCCTGCGGTCAATTGGTATTCGTTATTATTGAAATTAGGAAATTCGACAAAGACGGTCGTCAAATCGGCACGGAACTGAAAAAGTTTTCCCAATTGAAAAATTAGACCCGCGCCGGCATACGGATGTACTTTTAAAGTTTCGATATCTTTTCTCGTCACTCCATTCAAAGTCTCTTCGTGGACGTTCAAACTCGCTTGTCCACCAGCGCGCGCCGAAGCTCTCAAAACCCCGAGAAGCTTAATGCTCGATCGCAACCCCAGTTGAGCTTTATCAGTGGTGTCCTTTATCGAAAGACCCAAATCGGTAAAGTCTTCGGTATCGTTCGCACGCAAATAAGACGCTTCTACCGACACCAAAGGAATTCCTAGCGAAAGCCTTGCCCCATAAACCAGGCGGTCTTTTGTGTGTCTTTCAGGGATAAGCTTTTGAACCCTTTCGTAACCGACGATGGGTTCGATATTCATAGAAATCAACGCATGTGAAAGATTGGAAAGTGTCAGTAAAGACGTGAGGAGGAGAAGTTTTTTCATCTTCTTATTTTATCAGCCCGGTTGCAAATTATGTTACGCAGCGAGTTCACTAATATAACTAAATGCATCATGTTTAATCGTCGAGAAATGCGCTGTCCGATACTTGTCAGACGACAGATTTGCAGTTAGCCTTTTTGAACCCTGGGAGGAAAAATGAAATCACTATTGATCGCATTATGTCTTTGTTTTTTTTCAATGGACGTTCTAGCAGATGACACAGCCCCTGTAGCCAATCCAGCACCCGTTGAGCCTCAAGCTCAAGTGAATGCTCAAAACACTGCACCGGCTGCTCCAGCTGCAAAGCGGGAAGTTGCTCGCAAAAAACGTCATAAAAAGAAAAAACATCGTCGACACCACAGAGGATAGTTTCTTCTGGAATGCACTTTAAACCCGTTCATAAATGGACGGGTTTTTTTGTTCCTAAAATGGCTTTCCCTTGCCACATCTCCTCCCACCGAATATTTTTGAAGTCCTATGAATTTTGGTCTCCCCGAACTTTTGGTTGTGAGCTTGGTCGTCATTCTCTTTTTTGTTCCGAAGAGACTGCCAGAACTTGCAAAAAACATCGGTAAAAGTGTCAAAGATTTCAAAAAAGGTCTGCGAGGAGAAGAAGATATCAAGATCGTCAATCCTGAAGAGCCTTCAAAAAAAGAGTGAAGCGAATCTTAAGAAAAAAATGGTTGCTCTACGGTGGGGTCGCTGTCTTGCTTTTGAGCCTTGGCACTCAAATTTCTTTCCCTGAATGCTCGACCTTAAGATCTTACGTCCATCACTTCGGAATTTGGAGTCCGATTGTATTTTTTGCCTTTTCAATTGTCGCAATGGTTTTGCTTCTTCCGCGAACTCCACTCGTGCTGATTGCGGGAGTTTGTTTCGGAGGAGGATGGGGAGGCACGCTTTCTCTTGTATCGTCGGTCATTGCAGGATGGATTTGTTTCAAACTCGAAGAGCGAAAAGGAAAATCGCTCGAAGGCTGGTTGTCAGAGCAAAACTGGTTTAAAGCCGTCGAGCATTTTGCAGAGGATAAACAATTCTTCCTCGTTTTATCTTTGCGTTTAATGCACGTGGTACATTTTAGCCTTTCGAGCTACGCACTCGCACTCACAAAAATTTCAACTTCAAATTTTATTTGGGGAACGGTTCTAGGATTAGCGCCCGGCACATTTGCTGTCACTTACCTTGCGGATTCTTTGGGTTGCCAAGCGCTTTCTGGAATTGAAAACTTTCCGAAGGACATGCAAATCAAACTCGCCGTCTCCTTTGGCCTTTTGACAATTGTGAGTCTCCTTCCGCTTCTTTTAAAAACTTACTTCTCAAAAAATAAACGTTGGACGTCCGGTAGAATCCACGTGCAGGCGCATCGGGGAGCAAGCCAAGAGTTTCAAGAAAATACACTTCCCGCGTTCGCTAGAGCCATCGAAGTTGAAGCCGACAGCATTGAACTCGATGTCCATGTCACCAAAGACAATCAAATCGTCGTCTATCACGACTTTGTGTTGGAACCTGCGATCTGTGAAAGAGACGGCAAACCTCTCACGAAAGCCATCGCCATTCGGGATATAAATTATTCTGAGCTCATCCAATATGACTGCAAACCCTCGCGCCTTCTTAAACAGCCAAATACTTTAACGGTCGCGGAGAGACGCATTCCTTTACTCTCTGAAGTCTTCCAACTTTTTAAAAACTCTCCCCTTCCCCACGCGAAAAAAATGTTGATTGATATCGAGCTAAAAAGCGATCCTGCACATCCCGAATGGACGCCCAAACCTCGGGTTTTTTTGAAGCTGGTTTTTAATCTTCTGAAGAGCGATTGGGAATTTTCGCGAACAGTGATCCGAAGTTTTGATCCCCGATTGACATTACTGGCCAGGTGGAGAGGAAGACGAAAACTTTTTAAAGTCGTTCAACTAACAAACGGTGGTTTTGTCGACTATGATCGCGTTATCCGAAAGATCAAACCACAAGTGATTGCACCCAATCATGCGACCATCCAACTGGAACATATCCAAAAAATTCACAAAGCTTATATCGAAGTCATGCCCTGGACAGCAAATACCGCAGCGGAATGGCAACGCTTAGTTGATCTAAAAGTAGACGGCATCACGACTGATAACCCTAAAGGATTAATCGAATTCCTTAAGAATAAATAGAGATCATCCTGTTTTCTTTTTTGGAAAAGGAGGAGGCATTGGGGCTTTTTTAGGGGGAACAACTACGTCCACTTGCGAAACTTCTTCTTCGATAATCGTAACCGAGGAATCGCTAGGCTCCGCAGCCGCTTCAACCGCTAGGGGTTGGAAGGAGTGCACTTTCGTCGGGGGAGGCATTTTTGCCATGCGATCTTTTTGTACGGTTGCATTGTCTTCTCGAGGGGGGGCGGACCGAGTAACGCCGCCCAAAAGAGTTGGGTTGTCTAAATAGCCTTCTGCCACTTCGCTACTGACCAAACCTTGTTTCACTAGATCCACGATATACTGATCCATTAAAATCATTCCGTCTTTGCGAGCGGTTTGAATCGCAGAATTGATTTGAAATGTTTTGCCTTCCCGAATGAGATTTGAAATCGCATTCGTATTGGTCATAATTTCAAAGGCCGCGACTCGACCTTTTCCATCCGCGCGTCTTAAAAGCTGTTGGCTAATGACAGCCTGAAGACTTCCGGAAAGAACCATTCGCACCATGGGCTGTTTATCCGCCGGAAAAGAGTTAATAATTCGGTCGATAGAAGACGCGGCTCCTCGGGTATGCAAGGTTCCAAAAACCAAATGTCCAGTTTCTGCAGCGGTGAGAGCGAGCTCAATCGTTTCCATGTCGCGCATTTCTCCGACGAGAATCGCATCGGGATCTTCTCGAAGCGCGTATTTTAAAGCATCCGCAAAAGTATCACACGAAGTTCCAATCTCTCGCTGATTCACTAAAGACTTTTGGCTTTTGTGGATGAACTCGACCGGATCTTCAATCGTCATGATGTGCGAATTCGAAGTTGCATTGATCTCGCTAATCATCGAAGCGAGCGTCGTCGATTTTCCAACTCCCGTGGGACCTGTCACAAGCACAAGACCTTTTTCCAAGTGGATTAGCTGCCCGATACTCTGGGGTAAATTTAATTCTTTCATGGTCGGAATTTTGTCCGGAATAACTCTCAAGACAGAGGCAATTCCCCGACGAGTCAAAAAGACATTCATTCGAAAATTCCCAATCCCCTTTGCGTGATAACTCTTATCTAGGTTTTTATTTTTGAGAAATCGATTGCGTTCGGTGTCGGATAACACTTCTAAGATCATTTTTTGCAAATCATCGGGCTCTTGCAAACTATTTTCCACAATTTCCAGTTCTCCGTCGATCCGAAGGCGAGCCGGCTCTGTCGCTGACAAGTGGATATCTGAAGCTTTTCTCGTCAGGGCGAGTTTCAAAATCGCGTCTATCTGAGACATAAATTACTCTTTCGTTTCTTCTTTTTCGGTTCGAATTTCTAAAGCAAGATGGGGATATTTTTTCAATTGATAAAAACCTAGGGCAAAAAGTAGAGCGGCCACACAAAAAGAGAGGATAAAAAAGTAAACTTCTGCGTAGTGAAATAAGTGGAATATCAATGTTTGCATGTTGACTCCTTCTTCCCTCTTTTCGGCGTAAAAGAAGAAAAAATGAAGAAAACTTCACAATTGGTAACGCGACATATTAATTTCTAGACGTAATCGTCGGTGAGGGCCATACGCAGCAGCTGTTGTCGCAGTCCCATCACGATACTGGTCACAATGAAAATGGAGTTAATAATACTCGTCAAATCAGAACCGAATTGAACCAGAGGAGCGAGAAAAACGAGGAAGGTAAAATAGAACCATCCACCCAAAAGATAATAACTCATTCGTTCGATGAAGGCCGCGAGGAATCCGATAAAAATAGAAACGCAATACATGCCGAAAAATCCAAAATTCATGTAAGCTTCGGCGAAAAAGTTCACCGTCACGCTCGTTTGAAAATCGTCTTCACTGAGATACTTATAAGTTCTTCCGAAATCATTCCATATATGTCGACTGGGTTTATCGGGCCAAATAAATCGCGGGATAAAAATAAACGGTAAAGCCGAATAACTCGACCCTCCCCAAAACGGAACTTTAGAAGGCGTCATATCCAAAACCCGCTCTAAGGATTCGTCCCCCATTCGAGCAAAACCTTGGAGAAGGGTGTCCGAGTTAGCGTCTTTTTCTTCCCCGTCTTTTGAATCAGGCGAAGCGTCTTCCGCCGCTTCATCGAGTTTTGCTTTAAGTCCGGTATCGTCGAAATACTGCATGTAAATTAAATCGGCTAAGAACTCGGCTCTTTGTCCCATCGGCATGTCAGGATTATCTAAAAGCGCCATTCGAAAATGCACTTTCACAGGTTGAATTCCGGATGCAACAAAGGTCATGATCAGAGGACCAATGAGCTTTTTATATTCTCTTTTCAAACAAGCTGCGATAAACGCGTAGCCTGCTAAAAATCCGAGCATCATCAAAGCGCCGGTAGCCAAGAAGTACCAAATACAAGAGACGTAAACTCCGAGACGGAGATATTTTGCCAGCTGTTCGTTTCCAGGAGAATCAGAGCTCATCAAAAGCGCCATATCCGCAGCAAGAACTGTAAAATGCATCGCCACAAAAGTCGGGGGCAGCAGCTTAATATAAAGCGGCATCGCGATCACGTACATTGTCAGCATCAGGAGCTGCCAGCGCGATAAACTCAACATCTGATAGGTCGATTTCAAAACGAATCTTCGGAATAAGAAAAGTCGAGAGAGGTAAAAACCGCCGATCACAAGCGTTGTGCACAGAACGAGTTCGTTGATCGCGACAATCGCTATCGGAGGTAGCGGTCCTATTTTAATAATGTCTCTCACTGCATTTAATTTCGACAGCGAATAAGTCACAAAATGATTGAACATGATAAATGCCATGAAATCGTAATGCCCTCGTGCAAAACAGAGCATAAAAGGCGTGAGCTGTAGGAGCATTAAAAAATAAAGAGAACTCAGCCCCGTTTTATCGTCGGGAGCTGTGAGTCTTAAATAAAACCCGATGATCCCAACCGCAAGCAGACACGCTACCGTGTAGACATTTAAAAACGGAAGAACCCCGATTTTTCGAGTGGAGGCAAGAGCCAAGGAATTACTCCTTCAACAGATAACTAGTGTTTTTAAATGAAGAGGGATATTGCGCGATGCAGCGACTAGATTTGATATGGTATGATTAATTATATCCCAAAATTGAATATGAAGATCCTCTTTTACAGTACTGGCTTAGCGGCAGAATATGGCGGCTCTGCGGTCTCGGAATCCTCCCTCGCTCAGTCACTATCCGAGCAACACCATTTAGATATTCTTGTTCCTTTAGGCAGGCTCAATCCTGAATTTGCGCAAGAAAAAGATTTGAATCGCGTCATCGAGATAACGCTGTTGGATACGCTCGAGGCGCTAAGTTCTGAATCGCATTGGCTCACCCGAGCCGTTCAAGAGTGCGATGTCGCGCACTTAAATGGTCATTGGTCTTTGATTCAGTGCATGCTCGCAAAGCTCTGCAAGAAAAACGACAAGCCCTACGTCCTTCATCCACGAGGAATGTTTTTCGTCGGGCATCGAAAAGCCTTTTTAAAAACGATCTTCAATCTTTGTTTTGGAGAAACACTCGCTCGCGACTGTAGTGCCGTGATTGCACTCTCCCAATTCGAGGTGCGGCACTTCGCGCCTTATCGAATCCTCGAAAAAAAAATTCAAGTCATTCCTAACGGCATTCCGATTTCACTCATTAACCCGAATGCGACTCCGGTTTCACGTCCCTACTTCCTATATCTCGGCCGAATTGAGCAACGTAAAAATCTTCTCTATCTCGTCCGAGCTTTCGCAGAATTTTTAAAAACAAATCCCAACTTCGATCTCCGACTCCGGGGTCCCGTTGAAAAGAAATATGACCAGGAAGTGCGAGCGGAAATCGAGAAGTTGCGACTTCAAGAAAACATCTTTTTAATGCCCGCCCTATACCATGCTGAAAAGTGGGAAGAGATCCAACTCTCGCAGGCCGTCATCTACCCGACGATTGAAGAAGCGTTCGGCAGAGTGCCTTTTGAAGCCATCGCCACTCGAACCTATTGTCTGATCCCCGAGCAAAGCGGGAGTGCTGAATACTTAAAACCATTCCTTCCAGACTGTGTTTTCGATCTCGATAAGCCTCAGACATTAGTTCAATCGCTCCGAAGAATCTCACAAGCTCCCAAAAACTCACCCGCTTTAGAGAAAGCGTTTCGCTGGGTAGAGAAAGAGCTCGACTGGAAACAAATTACCGCCCAAGTCGTGCAAATCTATTCAAAAATCACCACTCGAGACTTTCAGAAAGCGGCTTAATTTTCTTTTGCAAGACTCTCGGAAATCAGCCGAGTTCCTAAAAGCAAAACTTGCTCCGCCATTTCTTTTTCAAAATTAAAAATGACTTCGGTAAACATGCTCATCGAAAAGGTGATTGAAGTGATCAGTAAAGAAAGCTGTTCAAGATTCACTTCCCTCTTCATCTTACCTTCTCGCTGAAGTGTTTCGAGTCGTGAGACGAGTTTAGGCGTTCCATTCTTAGCAAGCGTGACCCATTGTTCCCGAATTTTCGGGTCGATAATCGCGCGCGTGATCCCTAACCGAAGAAACTTCTTATGTTTTCGCGAAAAGTTTAATCTAAACTGCATAAACTGATGAATCTCTTCCTCCACGGTTTGCCCCGAAGGATATTCAGCGTCGAGGACACTTAAGCGGTGAAACTCCGTCACAATTGCTAAGAAGAGTCCCTGCTTATTTTTGAAGTAGCGATGAATGAGAGATTCATTCACCCCCGCTTTTTTTGCAATTTTGCGAGTCGTTGCAGCGTCATAACCCGCACTTGAAAACACGTCGATCGCCGCTCGCAGTAGACGGCGTCTACTATCTTCGCTGTCGTATTTTCTTTTCGATTCACTTTTTAGAATTCTTTTTGCCATCTGATACCTGCCTTTTTTCATCATACCCGCATTCTGCGCAATAATCATTATGAAATTATTATATCTAACCTTATGATTTCAATAGCATTTTTAACTTAAATGTAAGCAAATGATTGATTTTTACCGTAAAACGTTCGATACTGAAAGGTAGGAAGAGGTTGCCGTGTTTGGGTTAAAAAAGTTTCGAGCGAAGGATTTCAAAATGGATTTTTTAAGTCGGTCTCTATGGGTAGTTAGTCTCAGTTTTATTTTCGTGACCTCTCAACTTTCAGCCACCCATGTACTGACGATTGAAGCGGCAATTGAAGAAGGATTAAAACAATCTCCCGAAATACATCGCTCCATCGCCCGCGTGGATGAAAGCCGTTGGAATCGCAGAGCGGCATTTGGAGAAGGCTTCTTACCGAGACTTTCTGTTTCCGCTCATCATTATTTTGATGTTCAATACTCTACGACTGATATTAACTTCGGAGCGGCTCCAACTACGTTTCCAGGATTCTACCCCAATACCGCAGCTTCCCTAGATGTCATGATTCCTGTCTTCGAAGGTTTTGCCGGATATAACCGTTTGCGTGCGGCATCACTCATTGAGACAGCCAGCGAACAAGAACTTTCCCGAGCAGAATTTCGATTGAGTGCCGACATTCGTTTAGCCTTTTACGAAGCACTCGCAGCAACCCAGTTGAAACAAGTCTCCGAGCTCAATGTCAAAACATTGGAAGAACATTTGCGACAGGTAAAAGTACAAAAAGCCGGAGGAATCGCAACAAACTACGATAGCTTGAGAGTGGAAGTTCAACTCAATGAAGCGAATGCAGATGCCATTGATACAGAAGACAATGTGATTCTGGCGCGAAAAAAACTCGCTCTCTTATTAGGAGTAGAAAACGATGAAAGAGCGATCGAAGGAACACTTCCGATCCCGGACGCTTCCAAAGTAAAAACTCTCGAACTCAAAGATGTCATGCCCGACCGCGCAGACTTAAAAGCTTTACAAGCGCGATCCGAGGCCGTCGATAAGATAAATAGCGCCAGTGTTTCGTGGTTAATGCCGACGATCTCCGTCGGTGGCCAGTATCTTTTCTATGATAAACAGTCGGTCGAAAACAGCACCGTGTCGAATACAGGCATTTTCAAAAATGCTTACAACGTCGGAGTTTTTTTAAAATGGAATATTTTTGATGGGGGCGCGGCGTTTGCAAAATCTCAAGCGGCGGCGGCGCAAGCCGTGCAAGCCGAAAAAACTTCCCAAATCGCACGGCTGCAGGTTCCCTTTGATTTTGCCTATTGGAAACGACGGTATCTCAGTAACACCGACCATTATCTCTCAAAAAAGTTTGATATCGCTCGCTCCGAGGAAGCAATGAGACTTGCAAAAGAAGAAGAACGTGCCGGTTCACGTACTAGCTCTGAACGACTCGACGCAGAACTCGATTTATTTAAAGCAAGAGCGGGAGTCGTTAAAGCGCAGTTGAATGCGCTTGAAGCGCAAACAAAAATGGAACTGACTTTAGGAAGGAAGTTATAATGGATCCGAAAAAGAAAAAATTAATTGTAGGAATTGTATTAGTCGTGATCTTGGTCGGAGGCTTCTTTGTCTATCGAAGCTTTCAGTACGTCACAACCGACAATGCGATGATTCAAGCGCCGACGATGCTTCTCTCGTCAAAAGTTTCTGGAATTATTGTTCACGCGGATGTCCAGGAGAATCAAAAGGTCAAAGCAGGCCAATTACTCGCAGAAATCAAACCCGATGATTATCAAAACGCACTTGCTCAAGCAGAATCCGAAAGAGACTCTCTTACCGCACAAGCCAAAAATGCGGAGACAAGTTTTCAAAGAACCTCTCAACTCTTAAAGAAAGGTGCTTCCACCCAAGAACGATATGAGATTTCCCAAGCGCAGTACCTTTCTTCGCAATCAAAGTTAAAAGCCGCCGAAGCACAATTAACCCAAGCGCGACTTAATCTGGAATACACAAAAATCGTAGCTCCCTCCGACGGTAAAATCGGAAGAAGATCCTGCGAAGTTGGGATGCTGGCATCGACCGGGCAACCTTTGATGGGATTTGTTTCCGGCAATGAGCGTTGGGTGGTTGCGAATTTAAAAGAAACTGACATGGCGCAAGTTAGTGAAGGAAAGAAGGCATTTATCAAAGTCGATGCGGTTCCGGGAAAAGAATTTGAGGGAACGGTCGAAAGCATTAGTCCTACCACCGGAGCCACTTTCAGTCTTTTACCTCCCGACAATGCAACGGGTAATTTCACTAAAGTCGTCCAACGAGTTCCGATTCGCATCAAGCTTTTAAATCTGTCTGAAAAAGAAATTGATCGACTGCAAGCAGGTCTGTCCGCAGAAGTGAAAGTTCAAGTGCGATGAACGCCCGAGTCGTCATCATCGTTTTCACAGCGGCGCTCGCGTCGTTGCTTGAAATCATCGACGCTTCGATCGTAAACGTCGCGATTCCCAGCATGATGGGAAATCTCGGAGCGACGCTCGATGAAGTCAGTTGGGTGACGACGGGATATATGATCGCAAACTCTATCGTGCTTCCCATCGCGGCTTGGATTGGAACACGTTTGGGACGACGTAAGTATTTTACGACCGCGATTTTACTTTTTACTCTATCTTCGTTCTTTTGCGGAATCGCGCCAAACTTAGGGTTTTTGATCTTTTTTAGAATTCTCCAAGGTCTAGCGGGAGGGGCTCTTCTTCCGACTTCCCAAACGTTAATCCAGGAACAATTCCCGCCAGAAAAGGCCGGAATGGCGATGGCCATTTTCGGATTGAGCGTAATGGTGGGCCCGGCACTCGGACCGACATTGGGGGGTTATCTCACCGATAATTTTGGATGGCGCTCCATTTTCAATGTGAATGTCCCTTTGGGACTCGCCGCCGCTGCCATGGCTTGGTTCAATGTTCAAAATGCAACTTATAAGAAAAAAGAAGGCGACCCTGATATTGCAAAAGGCGTGGATTGGTGGGGGCTTCTCTTCTTGTGCGTCGGCGTCGGTTGTGGTCAATACATCTTAGAGCGTGGAGAATCCGAGGGCTGGTGGGATTCGAACGTCATCCGAACCTGCGCAGTTTTTGCAGTCATTGGCGTTTCTTCCTTTATTTACTGGGAATTAAAAATTTCAAATCCCATTATGAATTTAAGATTATTTAAATCGAATGTTTTAAGATCCGGCACGATGCTCATGCTCGCATTGGGAGTGATGCTTTACTCGCTCACCTTTGCGATTCCCGTCTTTGTCTCACGTGTGATGCCCCAAATGTCTGCAACGCAAACGGGAATGCTCTTTATGCCAGGCTCTCTAATCACAGCTGCAATGATGCTGCCCGTGGGTTGGTCGCTTAGCAAAGTTTCTCCAAAAATTTTGGTGTTTATCGGAATTTCGATTGGCCTCAGTTCCGTTATTTACATGACAACTTTCACAACCGAAACAGGCGCCAATGATATTTTAATCCCGTTGCTTTTAAGAGGACTTGCGATGGCGTTTCTATTTATTCCTATCAATCAGATGGTGCTAGGCGCTTTTCGAGGAGAAGAACTTGCTCAGGTTTCGGGAATGCAAAACTTTTTTAGGCAACTCGGTGGGAGTATCGGAATCGCATCGCTCGATACCTTGATCACCCGATTCAGCGCCCAAAACTATAACGACCTTCTATCCCGAGTGAGCGCGCTGGGCGCTGTCAGTTACCAAGACATCACGCGACTCCGCGGCTTTGCCAACAGCAAACTCGCTTCCGGAATCGGACTCACGGATCCGGCGACACTCGCGATTAAAAGTCTTTATGGTCGCGTCGCACGCCAAGTTTTTGTGATGAGTTTTGGTCAACTGTGCTGGGTGATTGCAGGAATCGTCGCGTGCAGCCTCATCCCGCTCTATTTTATAAAACCCGTAAAACGTGCGGGTCCACCCATTATGGATGCCCACTAAAAATTATTTGTTTGAAAAAAGCGGTTCCAACTCTTCAATTTTACGAGTCGCAGCTTTGATAATTTTTTCGAGTTCATCGCTCGACTCTTTGGTCTTTAGAGAAGCCTGAGACTTTTTGGCGAGTTCTAGAAGGTTACGAGAAAAACGCAGTGCCATCTCCGCTTGGGTTCGAGAGTCCAAGGGCATTTTCTTAGATCCTTTACTCCCTTTTTTCTCAACGCTACTTGCACCGGCCTCAATTTTCGCAATCTGCTCGCTTAATTCCTTGGCAGCTATGATAGAAGATCGTTTTCCAATTTTTTGTTTTTCCATCAAATCATAGAGATTGACGTTGTATTTAAAACCTCTCCCTGGACCGTCCCACAATCGATCTTTTAGAATAAGATCCGAGTTATTTCTGACGTACGCCAGATACGATTCAAACATCGCCTCGCTTAAAGCTTCCTGTAATTTAGCTTGCTCGTTTGCAGTTAAACCGACGATTTCAGAGAGTTGAGAAATTTCAGGGCTGACCGCTGTCTCTAATTGACGTTTCAAATCCGCTTTTACCGCCGCAGACAATTCTCCGTTTTTTCCGTGCGTGGAGTACAGAGATTCTCCGACCGAAAGTAAAAGGATTCCAGAGCCCAAAAACCCTGCCGAACCTGCTTTCAATATCAATCCGTTGCGTCCTTGCGGATTAAATGAAGCGGTGATCGCCGTTAAAACCAAGCCTTCTTCTAAGCTGAAGCTTCCGAGCATGCCGAGCCGTCTGACAGATTCCATCTTTTCTTGTGTTTTGGCATCGTGACTGTAATCGAGTTGAAGGGGCGTCGAGTTGGGAAACTGAAGGGTCGCAAAGTCATGTTCGAACGTGCGTAATTCAACGACGAGTTTCAAAGCGAGGAGTTGAGCTTCTTCGCGCAACGCTTCTTGCCCCTCGTCTTTCGCCCAAGTCGAGTGAGAGAAGGTTAAAAAAGCTAAACTCAGAATTAAAAAATGGCGCGCGAGTTTCATAGATGACCTAATCCTTCTAAGGTTTACTGATTTACAGTGCGGAGAACCTCAAGAGATTCTTGTGCTTCTGTAATCACCTTCTGTAAATCATTTTTTGCAGCGCCCGACAAGCCTTCTAGTGCCCGCTGAGAGTCTTTTATCAAAATTTCCGTGATAGCTAAAAGGGCCGCGATTTCTTCTTTGGAAGAATTTTTTACAAATTGTGCAATTTGAGGATTCTTAATTTTCTTTTCGGGTTCTGGCGTTTTCGTTGGAAACGCGGAAGGGTGATAGTTGGGTGAGGGTTGGGAATTTCCTCCCAGGGACTGCGCGCCGGGATGATACTGCGGCGTGGGAGTGTCGTTCGACTGATAGGAAGCGGAGCCCAGATAGTAACCGTTCATTTTATTTGCATACAAGTCGACTTCTGGTTTTTTCCCAAAACCACTCAGGGTGGCCAGTTGCTCTTGCGTTTTTCGAATCGAAGCACAGAGTTCACGGCTTGCAAATTTTTTGGATTCCATTAACCCCAGAAAATTCACATCGTGGCGAATGACCTTACTTTCTGCCGACGGAACGATTTTAAGCTGTTTGAGGACGTCTTCAAAAGCGGCTTCAGCAACCACTTCCTCAAATCTTCGTTGGGTGTCTAGGTCCCATTTTGCAAGCTTTGCAAAAATTTCGATCTGTGGGCTCGTCACCTGATTGAGTTGATTCTTAATACTTTCTTTTGTTTTCGCATCTAAACTGCCTGCGCGTGAAGCGAAACTGTCCGCTAGAATAATTCCGACCACAAAAGAAACCCCAGCGGACATCGAAGCTCTAGCCGAGCCGTTAAAGTATTTTGCACTCGCGGCCTCGACCCCCATCGTTTGCACCCCTAATTTTTCAAGCAAAGCCACTGAGACGGGAACCGTTCCAAGTCCGATCGCCACGGCTGAAGTGGCTCCGGCTAAGCCCACTAAGCCCTGCCCCAAACCGACCATCGCTGCGGCGGTTTTCGATTGATATTCCAATGCCGCGACATCGACCGTTTTGATATCTGTTTGTTCGTATTTCGATTTAAGAGCGTTTAGAGAAACGCTGAGTTGGATCAAATTGAGGCGGGCTTCTTCGCTGAGCGCATCCCGTTCGGCCTCCCCCTCTGCAAAAACAGGGTTTAGGAGAAATAAAGAACTTAGGACCAGACTCAACACTTTACGCATGCAATCTACCTCGTATGAATTTATTTTGGCAGCACTTTAGGCTCAAATAACGCTACTAGTCAAGATTTTTATTGCAATTAGTGCGTCGAATGCTAAATTGCGCCGACCTGTTTCCCTAAATCCCATGAAGCCATTCTTAAATTTAATGAAGTCTTTAATCTTTGGGGTTTGCCTCAGTTACTCCCCTCTTCTCTTAGCCAAGCGTTGTGAAACGGTCTTTTCCCGATTTTCTTTGACTCAAAACAGCCTCGTTCAAATGGTTAAAGCAACACGAGATGTCTTCGAGGAAGGAAAAGCCCCTCAAGGATGGGATTTGGCAGAACCGGATTTTTTGCGCGTGTTAAACCGCCGGTTTTTAGAAGGCGTGATGGGGCATTGGGAAAGAATTCCTCTCACTGAAGGGCAGTGGTTTAAAGGAATGCCTCGGTTTTCAGTCAAAGGCGAAAGTCCTGATCCCACGCCCGAAGAACTTGCGGTGATCCAAAAAACTCCGGCTCGCATTCTTTTATGGAATGCCGCAAATCTAATGCACCAGTTTCGCGGATTTCTGCGAGATGCAAGACCTTGGATTCCCAATCGAATGACAATCGCGTTTCAAGCAGGGGCCGATAAAAATCGAACGATGAGAAATCTCCGGCGGGTTTCGGATTATTTAATCAATCCAACCTTCTCTCTTTTACTGCCCGGGCTCTGGCAAAGACCTTGGAGTCGAGTCGATAGAATTTTAAGACGACAAGCCTTCGACCCCGACTACGAACCGACGGCGGAAGAATGGGAGTCTTTGACACTTTTAAAAAGAGATAAAGCGTTTCTGGAACGCCGGGCTTTTTTAACCGACCATCCCAGATGGGCGGCCTTCCGGTGGGGAACGGGAAAACTCAGTAAAGCGGCATTCATCGCGTTGTACGGACTCTTGGGAAACCATCTCCACTACCTTCTCAATGAAAACAATATTGTTTCGGCAGAAGACTACCTCTTGGATTCTGAGGACTCGAAGTTAGAAGAAGACGAAATTCAGATTTGGGAATCTTTGGTTCCCCATCCGCATTCAGCGATTCGGGTCGGAAATAAGATTTACACTTACGGACAAACTCACTTAAGGGCCTACTCAACGCAAGAATATTTAAAGATGTTTCTCTTAAGAACAGAAGTCGCAAAATTAAAAGCAGAAGCGTCCAATTTAGGCATTCCTCTTGAAACACTCAAAGAAAATGCTCGCAAAAGAGGCATTCCGCCTGCAATGCTAGACGATAAACACGATGAAGAAGAAACCGATCCGGAATCGATTAATTCTGCTTCAGTGGTGGGTAATGTGTACACCCTTCTGGGTCTCGATACGTTGCCACCCTCGATGAATGTCGTAACGATTAAAGTCGGCAAAGAAACCGCCCATGAAATAAAACGCGAACTCGAATTACAAGTGGGAAAACGTTACCAAAACATCACCTATATGAACGATTGTTCGACGATGGCTTTACGAAAAGCCGGATTTCACAACCGGCTGTACGATGCCTCGCCCGGGTTGAGCACAATGATTTTAGCGGCTATGAAAACAGAAGGAGATCCCCGAATCGGTCGAATTTTTCAGGTTGCCGTAGGATATGATCCCCATTCGAAAACCCACCTTGCACGAAATCTAGAACTCAATCTTCTTGAGAGTTCTCTTTACTTAAAAAGTTTTCTGATGAATCAAACAGGTCGCGCGATTATCGATATCGACGTTGCAAAAAATGGCGACAAAGCGCTCGAGTGGTACGATCCTCAAATTCAAGAGATGATCGATGGTTGGAAATTTTCCGCTCGCGAGTCCTTTGTCAAAGATAGAACCTTTATTCTACTCGGGATGCAAGCGGCACGGACCGGTAAAGCCTCAACGGACGCCGAGAAGAAAATCTTTCTTGAAAAGGTCAATGCCTACTTTTTGAAGAAAGAAACGGAAAACAAAGATATCTTGGATCCGCAAAAGTCTCCTTACGTTCATAAAAAAGACGTCGCGTACGCAACTTACTGGCTCGAGATGCAAAGTGAATTGAAGGCAGAACTTTTACGAAAAGCCGGAATCAGCCCTTAATTACTCGACCAGCATGCAACTATAGCCCCTGTCAGACTCTTCGCCTTTTTCATTGAGTGGGCAGTAGCATTGGATGATCGAAGCACCCGAAGCATTCAAAGTATTCTTCGTATATTTCGAAATCATTTTGTGCATCTCAGTCGAGCTGTCACCATAAAGATGGTACTCGACAGAATCCTTTTTGCCTTTAACCCCTTCGCCATTGTTAAAATCACAACTTCGTGCGGCTCCCCCGCCTGCGTTTTGAGGAACAGGGATATGGAAACACGCGACGGGTTCAATCGTCACTCGGTGATAAGGAGTAAGAGCTTGTCCGACCGTGACCTTCGTCGGTTTAATTCCGGATGAAACGATACTGATGTAAGTGGCCTTAGCTTCTTCAGCGGTGAGACGGTGATCGCCTTTTCCGGCGGGCTTTGCTTGAGCGAGGGATCCAAAAACGAAAAGGGTAGAAACCAGTAGACGAATGAACATATTGAGAACCTCCAATAGTGAACATAGCTAAACATGATTTTTTAAAAGAGGTAAAGAATAAAACTTTTACTCAGCCGCGTGAGGTTCAATTTCGATCAGCAACGCCCCAGCTTCAACTGCCTGGCCTTCTTTTACGCAAATCTTTTTGACTTCACCGGAGACGTTCGCGCGGATTTCATTTTCCATCTTCATGGCTTCCATCACCATGAGCGAATCGCCCTTGTCGACATGAGCATTGAGTTTGGTACTGATTTTAATGATTTTTCCAGGCATCTTTGAATAAACGTTGGTTTCGCTATTCAATTCTTGTCCGCGCATGGAGCCGACAATCCGACGGTACTCGCTTTCGACCGTGAATTGAAGATTTCCACTCGGTCGCCAAACGGTGTATTCGTTTTTATTACCGACAATATTGGCGCCAAAAACTTTTTCGCCATCGATGAAGGTACAATCATTTCCTAAAAAGGAAAGGTCGAGAGCCTTTTCTTCGCCGTCATTGTAGCGCACGTACATCTTTTGGTGTTTGGATTCGACCCGAACTTTGTACTCTTTGCCTTTATAGTGAACGTAGAAAAGCATTTATCTCAAAGCCTCCCGACGGGAATAGCTTCTCCATTTGGATTCGCCTTCATCGGTCGGCGTGCTTCCTTTGAACTCTTTACGGTAAGCTGCTACCGCTGCGGCCATGACTGCCATGTCTAATTCCTCTTGCGGAGGAATCTCTTCGACGTAATTAAAATCTTCGCCGATGAGCTTAGTCGTGTAATTGCCTTCGATGAATTTTTTATTATCTAAAAGTTGGATATGAAGTGGAATATTGGTTTTGACGCCGTTTAAGACGGTGTCTCGCAACGCCGCTCTTCCACGCGCAATCGCTTCCATGCGATCGCGTCCCCAGACGGAAACTTTTGCGATCATCGAATCGTAGAAAACAGGAATATCGTAACCGCGATAAATATGAGAATCGATGCGAACGCCAATTCCTGCCGGAAACTGAACGCCAGTCACCCTTCCCGCTTGTGGGAGAAATTTTTCTGGGTCTTCGGCATTGATTCGAAACTCAATTGCGTGTCCGTTGCGCTCGATCTGTTCTTGAGTAAACGAAAGTTTTTCTCCAAAGGCCACGCGGATTTGTTCTTTGACTAAATCGCGTCCGGTAATCCATTCGGTCACGGGATGCTCGACCTGAAGACGCGTATTCATTTCCATGAAATAAAAATTCTGTTTGTCATCCATCAGAAACTCAATCGTTCCTGCATTGAAGTAGCCGATTTTTTTACAGGCGGAGACTGCGGCTTCCGTAATCTTTGCACGAGTCGCTTCCGTCATGAAGGGGCTTGTCGCTTCTTCAATCACTTTTTGATGGCGTCGTTGAACCGAACACTCTCTATCAAAAAGGTGGCAGACGTTGCCGTGCTGGTCTCCAATCACCTGCACTTCGATGTGATGAGGGGAATTAACGAATTTTTCGATATAGAGTCTACCGTCATTAAACGCTTTTGAAGCTTCGGAGTGGGCTCTTTTAAAATGCCCGATAAACTCTTCTTTGTTTGGAACCATTCTCATTCCACGACCGCCACCACCGGCGAGCGCTTTGATCATCACCGGATAGCCGATTTCATTCGCAAATTTAAAAGCTTCATTTTCATCGGTTAATCCGTCTTTGGTTCCAGGAACCAACGGCAACTTCCCGATGCTATCCATCGTCACACGCGCTTGAACTTTATCGCCCATCGCCGTAATCGAATCCGCATTCGGCCCGATAAAAACCATGCCCGCATCTTTAACCGCTTTTGCAAACTCGGCTTTTTCGGAGAGAAATCCATAACCGGGATGAATCGCATCCGCTTTTAAAACTTTTGCCGCTTCTAAGACTCTTTCGATATTTAAGTAAGAAAGATTGCTCGGCCCTTCGCCCAAACAAAAAGCCGCGTGGGCTCTCGAAACATGTAAAGACGCGCGATCGGCTTTGGAATAAACCGCAAGCGGCGTATGACCCATTTCGCGGCAAGCGCGAATCACTCTGAGTGCAATTTCGCCTCGGTTAGCAATTAAAATACGTCGTGGTTTCACAGTGGAATATTCCCGTGTTTTTTAGGCGGCATGCGATCCCGCTTGTTTTTCAGCATTTCGACCGCTCGGATGAGTTTGTACCGAGTTTCTTCAGGATCGATGATTTCGTCGACAAATCCAAGTTCTGCAGCCTTGTAAGGTGTTGCAAACGTATCGGTGTACTCTTGCACGAGACGCGCTTTTTCTTTATTTGCGTCTTTCGCATTTTGAAGTTCGTTTCTAAATACAATCGCCACCGCTCCATCGGGCCCCATGACGGCGATTTCGCCGGAGGGATAGGAGAAGTTAATATCTGCTCGCAATTGTTTTGAAGCCATCACGCAATAAGCGCCGCCGTAGGCTTTTCTGACAATGACCGTAATTTTAGGAACCGTCGCTTCAGAGTAAGCGTAAAGAAGTTTTGCGCCGTGACGGATGATCCCGCCGAACTCTTGCTCGGTACCGGGTAAAAATCCAGGAACATCGACAAACGTCACAATCGGAATATTAAAAGCATCGCAAAACCGGACAAAGCGCGCTGCTTTTACAGACGCATTTACGTCAATACATCCGGCGAGAACTTTGGGTTGGTTCGCAACGACACCCACGCTACGACCGTTTAGGCTTCCAAAGCCAATGATCATATTCGAAGCCCACTCTTTTTGGAGTTCGAGAAAATAATTATCATCGACGACGGCCTCGATGAGTTCTTTCATATCGTAAGCTTGTTTAGAATTTTCAGGAATTAAAGTTTTAATCTGGCCCGTCGTTCGCGTCGGACTGTCACTCGTGCGAATCGCCGGCGGATCGTCGACATTATTAGAAGGAAGATAATTCAAAAGCTCGCGAATCAAAAGCAAGCAACTGCGTTCGTCTTCGGCGGCGAAATGCGCAACGCCACTTTTCGTGGTATGAGTAATCGCGCCACCCAGCTCTTCCATGGTGACTTCTTCGTGAGTGACCGTTTTGATGACATCAGGTCCAGTCAAAAACATGTAGCTTGATTTTTTCACCATGAAGATGAAATCGGTGATCCCTGGACTGTAAACCGCACCGCCTGCGCAGGGGCCCATGATGGCAGAAATCTGAGGCACGACGCCCGAAGCGACCGTATTGCGATAAAAAATTTCAGCATAGCCGCCGAGACTTTCAACGCCCTCTTGAATTCTGGCGCCGCCCGAATCGCAAAAGCTAATGACGGGTTTTCCGTTTTTGACCGCCATGTCCATAATTTTGCAAATTTTTAAGGCTTGAGAATACGAAAGCGATCCCCCGAAGACCGTAAAGTCTTGGGCGAAGACATACACGTGACGTCCCGAGACCGTTCCGTAACCGGTCACGACACCATCACCTAAATACTTTTTTTCGTTCATGTTGAAATCGTTACAGCGGTGAGTAACGAATTTATCGATTTCAACAAAACTACCTTCATCTAAGAAAAATAAAATCCTCTCACGCGCGGTCATTTTGCCTTTATCGTGATGGGCTTTAACGCGCTCTTCTCCGCCCGCGGCTTCGGCAAGCAAGTGCATTTTTTCGAGTTTTTTGTATTTCTCTTCGAGGTTCATAAGCCAAGAATGGAAACATTCTCGGGGGGTTAAGTCAAGAATTCACATCAAAAACATTGCGTTGCGTTACTTGAAAGTGCCGCTTGCGTAGGACACAACGGATTTCAGATCGTGATTGATTCGAGCGCTGTTTCCGTAAGAGACGAGTTTCGCTTCCGAATTTCCCAAAGCCTTCAGCGTAAAGAGCGCTGCCGCCATCGGAATAAATCCGCACATGCTCATCTGATTTTCTTCAACGACTTGATATAAACCTTCGGGGTCCATCGCTAAGACTTTTTCGAGCGCAAGATCGTCTTTCTGTTTCGCGACCTCAGCCGTTTGATAGTGGGTCATATCGGTACTTACGACGATCATAAAATCCTTTTCGTCTTTTAACGTTTTCGCAAACGACTCTCCTAGTTTTTTGCAATTTTCGAGTCGTAGCGGCCCTAGAACAATCGGAACGATTTTCACATGGGGATTTTGGAACTGTAAAAAGGGTAACTGCACTTCAATCGAATGCTCCGAAAGATGCCCCATCATGTCCGAGTGAATTTCCCCGGCGTTGACTCTTAATTTTTCGGCCATTTCTGCATGGACATGCACTTTTCCGAGAGGAGTATCCCAACTCCCTTCGTCCCAAAACGAGAGGAACGGTCCCTTTCCCGTATGGTTGGGGCTCAAAATAATGACAGTACTTGGAATCTCGATTTGTTTATAGACATCACCCGCAATTTTTCCGCAATAGCGATATCCCGAGTGAGGAACAAATATCGCGCGCATTTTCTCTTTGGTCTTTGCAACCGGCGTGTGGAAATCTGTCAGCATCCTTGTGAGATGAGATTTTTCCTTAGGATAAAATTTCCCCGCCATTACGGCCGGTCGATACCAATTCATGCTTTTGTTCCAGTGAGTGTTACTTTTCGAGAGAACGTGAGAGATAACGCAAAGCGATCAAAAGTGCAAGCAAGGTGTGCCGCAAGCACCGTCTTTGCAAGGAGGCGAAGCCGACGAAGCAATCTCGCGGATAACATTAGCCATCTTTTGTCATTGCGGGGGTGCGCACCCTCGCAATGACGGATCGGGATTTCTCTCTTATGCAGCGAGATTGCTTCGGCGCCTGCGGCTCCTCGCAATGACGGGGGTTAAAGTTGTTTATTTTTTTGGATTTCGCGGAAATCGTGTTTGTCGAGGAATTTTGCCCAGCTTAAGTATTCGGCGCGCGGTTTGTCTTTGAGGGTGAAACTCGTACTGAAGATTTCGAGGAGTTCTTGTCTTGAAATTTTATTTTCGAAGACGGCATTGTAGAGGGCTTGGCCAAAAATTTGACCGAGGGCCTTGGAGACTTTGTAGTAGAAGACGACTTTGAGGGGACTGCGTTCATTCAAGGGAATTTCAATCCCTGCAAATTTTTTTCCGCCGTCAAAATAGTTTCTTTCTCTTTCGAGATGTTCGAGCACTTTTGCGGCGATTTTAATTTGCTCAGTCGAGCCCTTGTGCAGCATTTCTTTTAAATCTTTAGGACCATTGCATTTCCGTTTGTGGTTGATGATTTTGGAACCCACAAACGCCATCGCTTCGATCCAAATATAGGTATAAAAATCTCGGCGAGGTTTTGCGAAAACTTGGTCAAAGCCGCTAAGTTTCGAATGTAAGTACTGGGCAGCCACCGACGCTGAATGATTAATCGTCAGATTGGTTAAGAAAAGTACGTTTCCTTCAGGCAAGAATAGGCTTTTAAACTCCGTCAGAAAATGTCCGATGATTTTAATTTCTTGCCGGGAATAATGATTGGACTTCGATCTTAAAAACGCCAAATCAAAGGGTCCTTTAATCTGAAAATCATTGTAGAGATCGGTATTAATTTCTAGAAACTCGCCCAGCGCTCGAATCAAATCTTGAACCTCTTGAAAGTGTTCGACTCGATGGACTTCTTCTGAGGGGTGTAGCCATTCTCTCTCATTCGATTCCGTAAGTAACTCCACCCAACTGACATGGCTTTGGAGTTTTACCCACGGAGGCGTATTCATCACACAGTAAATGTCTTTTTTGATTTTAACCACATCGACCAGTTGTTCCACTCCCTGCTCGACCAGTTTCCAGTAAAACTTTTCGTTGTTTTGATGAACAATGAGGGATTTTCTTTCGAGTTTCTTTTTCGAGAGCCGCGCTTTGACATCGAGAGGAAGATGTTTTTCGGCGCAATGGAGATCTCCAAATAAAACAACGACTAGGGCATCGGGGTCTTCCTCCGTAATCTCGACGAGAATATTTGCGGCGATTCGGTCGCGATCGATTAAGGAATATCGCTTCTCCAAAGCCTCGGGGCTTAAACCCACCACTTTAAACCCCTGATCTTTCGCCAATAGGAAGAGTTCTCGATAGCTTTCCCACGAAAACCCCCAGTTTTCTTGAAATCGGATTTTTTTGAGAAATACCGACTCAGAAATCTTGCCTGAAAAGAACGCGGCGACGTGATTTTTGTCACTTTCCCTTAACATTTCCAGGGCAAGCACGATCGGTCTGTGTTTTCGTTTCATCACCCTAACGGCATCCCGGAGCAGTCTTACGACTGTTCTTTGTGCCTGCGACAGGGTGTGATAATCTCCGAAAAACACGATGTGGCTATTCAAAATTTCAATGAGAAGTTCCCGCTTTGTGGAAAACTCCTGAAACCTCTGAAAGTCACGCTGGTACTGCTGAAAATATTTTTTAATTTCGGGAGACAAGCCCCCTAAAAGGGATCGCGCGTGAGAACGCAGCCGGTGGTACAAGGCCCGCTGAATACGGAGAAGATGTGTGCGAGGTAACATGATGCAGAGATTTAAAGATATTTTATCCCAGTTCTACGGGTTATTCCTAATTTTCAGCTTCACCCTTTTCGCAGCGCCCACCCCTCCCGCGGAAACCCCGTCAAACGTGAGTCTCGAGGAAATCTTAAAAGCGACGTCTGAGAATAACGGAATGATCCAAGAGTCATTACAAGATGTCGAAGTCGCAAGAGCGCAACTCGAACAAGCTAAAGCCGCACTTTATCCCAAAGCTACGCTCATGGTTTTAGCCGCACCGATTTTCGAAGAAACGGGTGACGCGCTTCAATCAAAATCGAATTGGAGTAAATGGGGCCCTTTGCTCACGGGCGGCGTTCAGATCGTGCAGCCTCTCTATACTTTTGGCATGATTTCAAGTTATCGAAGAGCCGCTGAGGGGCAAATTGAAGCCAAGACGGGGATTGCGAGCTCGAAGAAGAATGACGTCATTATGCAAGCTAAAGAAATGTATTTTGGCTATCAAATGGCGACCGACTTAGAGAAGCTTGTTGACGACTTAAGTTCGTTTTTGGCTGAAGCCGTTAAAACCGCCGAAGAAACGGCTGCCAGTAAGAAAAAGAAATCCACTGTCAAACCTCACGATATTTTCCGACTCAAAACCGCACTCAATGATCTTGAACAGAAAAAACTTTATGCTAAAGCCGCGAAGCAAACAGCCGAGCGTGCCGTGGCGTGGCTTTCGGGTTTGAAGTTTGCAAACCTTGAAGTGCCAAAATTAAAACCGATGCCTTTTGAAAAATTACCAATGGAAGACTACCTAAAAATGGCAAAAGCCACTCGCCCAGAATTTAAAGCGTTGGTGGCGGGTCAGCAAGCGCGGCTTGCCTTAAGAGACGCGAAGCAGGCCCAAAGTTATCCGATTTTATTTGTCGGGGCTTTCGGCCAGGCCGGTTGGAGTCCAGTGCGCACGAAGCAACAATCGGTTTTCGCAAACGATCCGTTTAACCCGCTTGCAGGTGGAGTGGGCGTCGGTTTGAAATTCGATCTCGAATTCATGAGACATTCTGCGGAAGCGCAGGAACAAAACGCTGAAGCAATGAAATTAAAAGCCATGGAAAGCTGGGCGGCTCCCGGAATTGAACTGCAAGTCAAAAAAGCTTATTGGGAACTCGAACAAGCACTCGATGGATTTAAAATCGCCGACGCGCGCCGAGCGACTTCAAAAAAATGGTTTGTTCAAAGCGGAATGGGATGGTCGATTGGAATTACGGCCGCAAAAGACCTCTTAGAAGCTTTAGAAGGCGACGGCCTTTCTCGAAAAAATTATATCGAAACGGTTTATGCGGTGAATATGTCTATCGCGAAGCTTTCGCAAGCGGTGGGAAAAGAGCTGGGTGGTTTAAAATATTAATGGGTTTATGGGGGAAAAATGTTAGTCGTGCCTACGTATTTAGGTTTAAGCGAAATTAACGGAATTGGTGTTTTTGCAAAAGAAGACATCGCTGAAGGCGAATTGATTTGGGAATATGTGGAAGGCTTTGATCGAGAGATCACAGGCGAAGAAATCCAAGCCCTTCCCAAAGCAGCGCAAGAGTATCTCGATCATTTCAGTAATCTGGTCGAACCCAATGAAAGATATTTAATGTCTCGTCCTAAACCTCGAGCGCTTTATTTGCTCTGTGGTGATAACGCGCGATTTATGAATCATCACCACGAGCCTAATCTTTTGGCCGTAGGCGATCGCAATTGTGCTTTAAGAAAAATCTCACGCGGAGAAGAGCTAACGTGTGATTATCGAAAGTTTGATATCGGAAGCTCAACGTTTTTTTAAAACCCAAGTTGAGCGAGAACTTCTTTACCAATTTTTTCGACTTTATTCGGGCCGAAACCGTAAACTTCTTCAAGTTCAACGAGGTTTTGAGGATTTCTTCGGACTAAATCCTTTAAAGTTTTATTACTAAAAATAATAAAGGGCGGAATATCGTGCGCGTCAGCGTAGTCTTTTCGCCATTCGCGGATAAGCTCATAACGAAGCTCTTGCTCTTTGGTCAGAGGCGCATCGGTGTCGACTTTCGATTTCTTCACTTTGGCTTTTGCAGATTTGACGGAACCGTACATTGGAACCCCTTGCGAAGCTTTGGGTTCTTCAATTTTACGAGGCGATTTGGGGTCGCAAATATCACAGTGACCGCATTTCTTAATTCGCACGGCATCTTTGAAATAAGTCAGAATGCCCGAATGTCGGCATTCGCCCCCTTCGGCAAATTGGGTAATCGTATTGAGAGCATTCCAACGACGACTGATGACAAAACTTTCCGCTTCGGATTTTTGGATGAAATAAGAATGTAAGCCTTTGTCTTTTTTTGCGTAGAGTAAAAGACAAGTCGAAGGTTTATCATCGCGCCCTGCTCTTCCCATTTCTTGATAATACCCTTCGATATTCGATGGCATTTGGTAATGGATCACAAGCCTCACATCCGGATGGTCGATTCCCATTCCAAAAGCATTGGTCGCCGCTAGAATTCGGATTTCGCCGTTTGAATATTTTTCTTGGATATCTGCGCGATCTTCATCGCTCATTCCTGCGTGGTAGAAACCGACATCCGTATGACTGGCTGAAAAATAGGCCGAGAGTTCTTCGCATTGATTGCGCGTTCCGCAATAGATTAGCACCCGCCCTGTCGTGTTTTGAATCAATGCTTGATCGACCCAAGCCATCTTCTCTTTTTCATTCGCGCAGTTTTCAACTTGGTAATAGAGATTGGGACGATAAAATCCATAAATATGTCGGTCGGGTTGATTCAACTTCAACTGCTTAATGATATCTCGTAAAACTTCAGGCGTTGCAGTCGCTGTCAGCGCCAATACCGGCACCTCTGGACGCAACTCTCTTAAAATTTTCAGCTGATAATACTCTTTTCTAAAATCAGGTCCCCATTGAGAAACGCAGTGGGCTTCATCGACGGCAAAGAGTGAAATAGGTGCAGTTTTGACCCAAGCCGCAAAGCCTTCTTTTTGAACTCTCTCAGGAGAAAGATAGAGAATAAAATGGTCCGAACTTCGCATCGACGCAAAAACCGCTTTTCGATCTCCTAGATTCTGTCCCGAATGCAAACATCCCGAAGGAATGCCTTTTTGACTCAGTTGACGCGTCTGATCTTCCATCAACGCGATGAGAGGAGAAACGACCACAACAATTCCCGGTTTTAAAACAGAAGGCAGTTGGTAACAAAGCGATTTGCCACGGCCCGTCGGCATCACGGCCAGGACATCTTTTTGACTCACGACAGAATCAATGACTTCCCGCTGCCCTTTTCGAAATTCCGCAAAGCCGAATTTACTTTCTAGCATCTTCTCTAGCGACAGTGGCGTTGCGTCTGAACTCATCCTGATAGAATTACCAGGTTTAGGAAGAGATTGAAGCAAAAATCGGGAGAATTTTGCGAGAACAAATATCGACCTTTCAAGACCAGATTTGAAACTCACAAGAGCGATTCGTCGAGGAGCAAAATAAACCCGCCCCTCTCATCAGAAAAGGGCGGGCCATTCGTTCTTACAAAGCGCCGGCCGTACTGAGCATTCCTAAGACGACGAAGCTGATTTTGAGCGAGCAGCCGATGCACGCCATTCCGTCTTGCAACTTAAAGGAATAGTCTTTTCCAAGATAATTCACTTGGAAGAGAGGATTGATGTAGTGTTCTTCTTCCATTTTATCGGACGAGACCTTTACTTTAAAAGCTTGTCCGTTAAGTTGACCTTCAATCACGCCTTCTTTAGCCGAGATTTTAGAAACCGCGAATTTTGTATTCGTTTTTTCTCCTTTTTCGGTCAGGCTTTCGATTTCGCCTGAAAGTGCCGTACCGTTCTTTTTAAAAACCGTGTCAAACTTCTTTCCTTGCTCCCAATGAGAAAGCGCAATGCCGAATTCTTTCTCGAGCGGGGTCGCGAAGAGAAGTTTTCCTTTAATATGTCCTGAGATGGCGTGGTCCGAATAAAAAAGATCTACGTTTTCTCCGGTAATTTTACCAAGACCGCCGTGTTCGTGCGCCATGAGTTGAGGCGCTAAGGCCAATGCAAAAACAAAGAATAGATTTAGAATGGATTTCATAATGAGTCTCCTGAAGGTGTTCAACAATGTTGAGAATCATTATCATTATTGGATCGTTTGGCAAGGGCTATTGCGAAACGATCGATGACGCAGCCGCACGCCAACCTTGCAATCGTGCTGCCGACTTTAATGCGACTTCGAGTGAATCGACGAGAAGCGTGTCACCGTCCTCGTGCCAGACCAATGAGAGTCCAATCGGCTCGATAAAATCTTCAAGAGTGGGTCGCAAAAGATCTGAATATCTCGATAAGAGTGATCTTGGCAGGAGTGCCCACGCATCAGTCGCCGTTAAAATTTCGACCGCGACATCGTAGCTGTCGTAGAAATAACGAACCTTGGGTTGCTTAGAAAACTGAGAAAAAATGGGATGCGTTGTACACGACGCAATTCCCGGAAGGTGCCTCGGATGCGCCCAAGAAAAGTGAAGTAGCGCTTCGGCACGCTTGTCCTTTTTGATTTTGAAAAGAGGATGGCTTCTTCGTACGACGATCACGTATTCAGATTCCGCAATCGCCCGTCTCTCCACGTGAGGATAAGGTTGAGGTTCGTAACACAATCCAAAATCCAATTCTTTAGCCGAAACTCTTTTTAAAATATCTGACGACCGTAAATTAGAAATTTCGAGAATCGAATTCGACGACGCGTTCAATCTTAAAAGTGCGTGCGCCAGAATCTGCGCCGGAGTGCCGATGGTTCCCGCCGCTTTGAAATGTCCGATCAAAGGGGTAGTTCCCGACGAGACTTCATCTTTAAGATCATGGATGTTTCGAATAATTTCTACCGCACGTTCTGAAAACTTTCGTCCTTGAAGGGTGAGCTTTAGATTTTTGCCAGTTTTTGAAAACAACTTACAATCGAATTCTTTTTCGAGTCTCCGGATGGCGTGACTTAAAGTACTTTGAGTAGTCCCCAAAGTGCGAGCGGCTTTGCTTAAGTTCTGTTCTTTTGAAGCTTCGATAAAATATCTGAGTTCGTCCGTATTCATGAAAAGTCGCCATCAATAAGTATGAAAAGGTTTCACTTCGTGATGGGCGATATCCCCCCTACCATGTTCTTAACATGGAGGATTCAATGATTAAACGCTTGATTTTGGCCCTGGTAATTTGGAGTACATCTTCGTTCGCACAGGACTCGTTCTTCGCAAACCCTGAGATTCAACGCAAAGCTCCTCAAGCTTTTGCATTGCAGGGAGAAGCGTCCAAGTTTGTCCTGGGACTGGATAAGGATACACTTTCTACCCGCGAACTTTTAGTAAAAGCCCTTCAAGCCGATTCGGAGTTATCCATCGCGATCTTAAATTGGAATCAGCTTTCAATGGACGAGCAGATTCCTTATCTAAAACGTGTTTTTGAAATTGAGTGCAAGGTGATGGGGATTACTCCGCCTGAACTGATTATCGAAAATGGGATCACCAAAGGCTCTGCCTACTTTGATTTTGATCCGAATCATCCTAGCCCCGGAAGAGTTTTACTCAATCCGATGGAACTTTCGAAGGAAAAAAATCCGTACGCGTCACTGGCTTTTCTCATCCACGAAACTCGTCATTCAGCGCAGTTTCAATTGGCTTATTCAAGCCAATCCATTTTTGCCCAAGGGTATAAAGCCGCATTCATCGCGCAGAAAACGCTTAAAGAGAGATTTTCTTTCTGTGACTTTCTAACGCTTTTAAATGAATACGAAGCCTTCCAATTTGGAAATTATGTTTTAGGAAAGTTATTGGCGTGGAAACTAGACATGCCGGATATGGGAACGTTTGCGAGTCAGTACGATCGTCAGGGAGAACTTAAAATCGATCTCGCTGAGGTCGTCAGAACGCATCCTAAAAATCGAATTCTTGAAAAATTTAACGAACTCGAGAAAGATCAGAAAAATATTCTCGGAAATTAATGTCCGACACACCGGACGCCATAAACTTGATCGCGTGAACTGGGGTAGAGAACTCCGGACCATCCCGCCATCCAAGCTTGATTGCG
>CALCZU010000099.1 GCA_937903155.1 uncultured Bdellovibrionales bacterium | reverse complement strand
CTTCTCACCGAGTCTTTAAAAAGAATCTGGCCTGCGCCGGAAGCCAAAGAATATGCAAAGGAATGGAAGATCCACGCTTCGAATATTATCCACTGTTCAACTGAAAACGCTTTTCTGGAAAAGAAAGGCGTCAACTAGTGCAAAACGACAAGGACAATTCTAAACGTTCGGTCGATGGCGGAGGCTTCTCGCTCTCCTCCGGAGAAGCGCATAAAAGCACCAAAGCCATTTACTGGTCCTTCGTTCTTTTCTTCAGTGTTTTCTTAGGAGTGCTCGTATTCTTCTCCTCGGAAAATCCGGGAAGTTTGAGCGCTTCGCTCGGAGATTTCTTTAACCTACAGGACGTCTATGCAGAGTACGGAATCGACCGTTTTCTCGAAGAAAAAAATAATTTGAAGGCAAAAGTCATGCAATCGTTGAAAGAGCCTGCAAATCCTCAAGCCAAAAAGGCTTCCGAATCGATCGCCGTCTATTTATTCCCAGAAGTTTTACCGGAACACCATTTTGAGAAAGAAGCCGCGATGCTTCTTTGGGCTCCTCGCTTTAAGGCGATTGAGAAAAAGCCCAAAACGAAGCAAGCACGTGAGCTATACGAAGAAGCGAAAGCAGAAATCTGGAATTACGAAAATCCAAGTCGCAAAAATCCAAAGCTTTCGGATCAAGCAAAGCAAACATTGAAAATTTATAAGGAGTTAAGTACCCCGTGAAGTTTGAAGACGAATTTTTTGCGAAAGAGAAGTTAAAAAGCGCCCTCGGTTGGTGCTGGATTCTTTCGATTTTAATTCACGTCGGTGCTCTTTGCTGGCAAGTAGGTTCGCTTGTTCCAAAACCGCCTTCAGAACCTGAGTTTATTCCGATCGAAATGGCCGAAGTCCCGAAGAGCCAAATGCAGGAGATGCAAAAAGGAAATCGAGTTAAACCTCCTCCGTCCTTAGAGAAGCAGATTGTTGAAAGCGAAAAAGCAAATAACAACCAGCTCGATCCTAATGCAAAATATTTAAGTGACAAAAATCAAACGGTTGAAAAGCAGCTGAAAGCCAACCGCATCGATGACTTCCGCAATCGCCAAGGGACTGGAGCGAAGGGAAAATCAGCGGAAGCGCATGCAAAAGCAGATGAAGAGCAACCCAAAGAGGAATCTTCAACCGAACTCGGTTTAAACGCAGATAAAAAGCTCGGTAAAAAGAATTGGAAAGCGCTCTCATTACAAGACTTAAGTGTCGGAAATGGCGATGGCGGAAAAACAGCGGCAAGTGATGATAAGCTCGATGGTGTCGACCACGGCGAACGAACCATGCTCTCTACTCGCGAATTTAAGTATTTCAGCTATTACCATCGCATTAAAGAACTTTTGCGTCAACATTGGAAACCGCAAGTCGAGCACCAAGTCGAACGCATCTGGCGTAAAGGAAGAAGCATCACCTCCGACGAACTCACAACAAAAGTTCTGGTCACGCTGAATGAAAAAGGCAGACTCACAAAAATTTCAAAACTCTCGGGCTCTGGTTTTACCGAAATTGATGAAGCCGCGATTGAAGCTTTCCAAAAAGCAGCGCCGTTCCCAAATCCTCCCCAGGCGATGGTGGAAGAAGATGGCTTTGTTCGCATTCGCTGGGATTTTGTTCTGACAGCGGACTCGGGCCCACGCATCCAGTTTCGAAATGCCGGAAGCGATCCGCGGTATTAGCGGCTTTGAATTTAAGGGGTGTACATTCCGCCCGTGTTCACAGAACTCGATTGCATTCCCCAGATGATCATCTTATTTCCCGTCCAAAAGACATGCGAGTAATGCCGAATCGCTGGCGCATTCAAAGTCGTCATCGTTCCCCAAGTTCCGGTAGAGGCGTCGTAAATTCCACCGGTGTTCAAAAAGGATCCGTTATATCCCGACCAGACGATAAATTTGGATCCGGTCCAGACGCCGCGGACCCCTTGTCGAGGGCCGGGTGCAGAGAGCGTCGTAATGCTTGTCCACGTATTGGAGGAAGGCGTATAGTACGCACCGTCATTGACGTACCCTGTCCCGCCGTAGTTATTCGTTCCTCCCCAAATGTAGAAGCTGCTGCCCGTCCAGGCGGATGCCACCGCATATCGAGGCGACGGGGCTCCCAAAGTCGCACCAGCCGTCCAGACATTGGTAGACGGATCGTAACTTCCAGAAGTATTCGAATTGGCGCCACCGGCAATATCAAAACCTCCGAACACAAAATACTTTGATCCCGTCCAAGTGCTTTCAAAATTATCTTTTACCGTAGGCGCAGATAACGTCGCCATCGTCGTCCACGTATCCGTTGCCACATTGTAAAGTCCGCCCGTGTTGGTCGACGCAAAAGCGCTTGTACGACCGCCCCAAAAAACCACATAAGTCCCCGTCCACGTCGTCCATGGAAATTCTGAGTTCGTATTTCTGCGACCCCCGGGTGCATTCAACGTCGCCATCACGGTCCAAGTGTTGGCACTCGGATCGTACACACCGCCGGTATTATTCGCATAGGTGCCAGACCAGACCACAAATTTTGATCCCGTCCAAGCGGAACACGCTTCACTTTTCGCAGCAGGCGCGCTCAGCGTCGCCATAGTTGCCCAACTGTCAGCGACCGGATCATATCTGCCACCGGTATTGAGACTCGCCGAGCCCCAGATGATCAGATTGCTGCCTGTCCACTGACTTGTGAAGGTAACGCGGACTGCCGGAGCGTTGTTCGTCGTTGTTGCAGCCCAAACGTTGGAGGTTGAAGTGTTAAAAGATCCGCCTGCCGTCGCAATTTTCGAACTGACGGCGCCGCTGACTAGACTGGAATTTTGCGCGCGTCCTACTCCATAATAGCTCGAAGTCGCCCCACTTAAGTACAAACCGAAGTTGAGAACATCGTCCGCGCTTCCACCCGACTGAGACTGGATGCCACTCGAGCCAAAACCTCCGGTCAAGGTTCCAGAGTTATTCATCTGAGTCGCGAGAAAATCGTAATTGGATCCATTGTAAACTGTCCCCACGGCGTTCAGTGTGCTTCCAGAGGGTGGAGTTGAGACCGAATTTAAAATACAATCTCTTGCGGTATTTACCGTGAGAAGCGTGATCCCGGTATTCGCAGTTCCTCCGGTCAGAGGAGAATTTACCGTACCGAAACCCGTATTTAGATTGCCAGTCGTTGTCACGTGAGCGGTGACAGCACATCTCCAAGCATCGCTCGTTGTCGCGCGGTTCGCACCCACTGTAATGACATTCGTACCCACGACCGCAATCCCTGACGGAACAGAATCCGCAGCGCCTCCTGAAATGGCCGCAGTAAAATCAACCGGATTTCCCCAGGGAGCACCGGCTGCCGTGAGAGAAGTATTAAATTGATGCACATAAAAATCATGGTTTGCTAAAGTATCGGTACTTGCTGTGTAGTATTTCGAATTCGCGCTATCAAATGCAATTGCAACCGCTGTCCCGTCGATTCCGCTCAATGTCGTTGTCGTTCCGTATTGAGCTCCCGTTTTTTGATCGAATGCCGCAATAAATGGATGAAAAACTCCGGGAGAGTATTTTCCGATGGCGCCTGCGATTACAACCGTCCCATTATTACCGCCATTTCCCGTTGCAGAATCGTAAATAATCCCTCGAACAAAAGCATGTCCGTCGGTAGAATTGCCAGCAAGGCCCGTCTTTTTAATCCCAGCCGTTCCAAAAGTTGCATCGAGAGTTCCTGAGTTATTGACTTTAACGAGATAGATTTCGTAGTAACCGTTGGATTCTTTACTTCTGCAAGCTGCAATAAATCCATCGAACGCATAGACCACTGCATTGCAGAGATTATCAGCCCCAGCTCCTGCAAAATCAAAGGTGAGTCGACTCGGAGTTGATCCCGTTCTGTTAAAGTTCACATCCTGTGCGCCACTCGCTTTGACATAGGAAACGAGAATTCCTTTGTACTGAGCGTCCGCCGGAACCCACGTCCTTCCCACCGCAACGTAGTTCGTTGCGCTATTGTCCTTTTGGGCAGCCGCTCGCAGGACAAATTGATTCAAATCATAATCAATTTCTCCAAAGCCATAAACGCTCGAACCCCATTGTAGGAAAACGATTGCTAGAGTGTAGATCCATCGAAACAAAACTTAGCCTCCAGGACTCAGATTCATTCGAGTCACGACTTGAATGGGTTCTGAGTTCGTTTCTGTGGTCGACGTAGTTTGCTCAGAGGGTTCTGTGATGTTCCCGAAGACATCACCCGACGCAGGTTCACCGGGAGGGTTCAATTGTCCGTAAGAATCATCGTTAGAGGGAATTTGGCCGCACGACGAAAGAAGTGCGACTAGCACCAACACCCTGAATAAGAGCAGTATACGTCCCATAATTTCTCTTCTCGGTATTTCAGTTCTTTTCTCTAGGATACCGAAAAATTGTGAAGGAATTGTGATCTTCCTATTTTTTCTTGAGATAAATCAAGACTGATGAAAACAATCCGATTATTGCAGAGTCGGCATTGCACCGGAGAAATCCCAGACAGCTGGGTCCCATCCAACGAAGCTAGATGAACCTGTAAACTGACTGACAGATAATCCTTGGCCGCAAGCCGATTGGCTATTGAGATCCGAATTGTAGTAAGCATTGTTTGCAGTACAAGTGCTTGCGTGTCCAATCAGGCCACCGCCACCAAAAGTTCCCCAGTTCCCACCGATTTGAACTTGTCCCGCGGCAAAACAATTTGTCAGAGTCACAGTGCTTCCGCCACCGCCCAGTCCCCCGGTTAAACCACCCACTAACCACTGACCCGTGACATTTCCCAGTGCAAAACTATTCGAAATGGAAAACGCAATGCCGCCGCTTCCACTGGGCTCTCCGCCGACTAATCCACCCGTTGCGTAGGTTTGGCCGCCATTCACTGTGATATCCGCCCAATCGAATTCGACTGTTGTCGCAGCCGAGAGTCCGCCAATCAATCCACCGCAAGCCCAAGCAGTATTTCCGTTCACGTCACCCGTACAAGTCACTAATCCATTTTGAACAGAAGAATGAGTGATGCTTCCACTGACCGCGTTCCCGACTAGGCAACCAATGTGTTGGCAATTCGAAGTGATGTTACAGTTGTCCATTTTTAAATTCTTAATTGTACCGCCCGCCAACTCAGCAAAAAGACCGGTCGATTTATTAGTACATTGATTTGTCTGAGTGAAATTCTTAATCGAAAATCCGCGTCCATCTAAGGTTCCAGAAAAACTTCCCAATGCAATAGAAACACCCGCTAAATCGATGTCATTCAGCAAGTAATAAGTTCCCGACAAACTCATCGAAGCTAACTCAGCCGCAGTCGAAATTGCCGTTCCTACAGGGGCTGGTGCTGGAGCGCCTGTGGTTCCACCTGTTGCACCCGCCGTCGTGCCGCTCGTAGAACCTGCCGTTGAGCCACCCGTGGATCCCCCTGCAGTCGATCCCGCAGTCGTTCCGCTCCCACCTGTGCTTCCCGCACTCGCAAATGTATTGGGGTCTCCTGTAACACTCACAGCGGGAGTTGCTTGGGCGGTTGGTTGTCCTCCGCCCACAAAGCTTCCCACTCTTTCCATATTCGCTGTGCACGAAGTTAAAACCATCGCGAAAATGCTCGCCATGACAGCACAATAAATACATTTCAACGGACTCGATTTTTTTGGAAAGATCATTTGGAACATTTGAAACCCCTCTAAAAATATTCATTTTGATTGTAGCACCGTGTTACCGAACTCTCTCGAATTCAATTATGCATTCTTCTCCACAATTTAAAATGGCAGCGCCCGCTGAGGAATTGAGCCTGAAGTGTGAAGAGTTTTGACAGGTTACGCGCAAAACCTGAACGATTGAATGCCTGGGGACTTGAAACTGATTGGCCTTATAAGGTATGTATAGGCCATAGGAGATCCTTTAATTATGTCCCAAGAAGCCGCCGCCATTCATTTAGAATTTACACCCAATCCCAATACTTTAAAATTTGTTACGAATCGAACTCTCGTCGAAAAAGGGGCCGTGAATTTTACCTCGAAAGACAAAGCGGATGTTTCTCCACTCGCTGGGAAGCTTTTCGGAGTGACTGGAGTCAGCGGAGTTTTAGTGGGCAGTAATTTCGTTACGATCACAAAATCCCAAGAAGGTAGCTGGGATGTGGTTGCTGAAGAAATCCCAAAGGTTCTCGAAGTGCATTTAAATAATAACGAACGCATTTTTGTCGACGGTTTTGATCCCAATGCAAAGACTGCGGCGATGGCAAACGAATCTGCGGTCGAGCAAAAAATCCGTGAAATTTTAGATCAAGAAATTCGTCCGGCAGTCGCAATGGACGGAGGCGATATCACTTTCGGAAAATTCGAAGAAGGAATTGTGTATTTGCATCTTCAGGGCGCATGCAGTTCATGCCCTAGTTCGATTGCTACTTTAAAAATGGGTGTCGAAGCTCGTCTTAAAGAATCTATTCCCGAAGTGAAGGAAGTCGTCCAGGTCTGAGTCGTCTTCCCAACGTGATGTTGGCAATCGCGAATCCGAGCACAATTAGAAAAACTTCTAACCAACCAAAGCGTCTCGTGTCTTGGGCGTGCACGGCCGAGCAACCGAACTGTCCCGATTTAAATTCATTTCTTGGATAGAGGTGGGTAATCCCGTCAATATCATCTTCGGTGATCGTTGCTTTGGATTTATTGTCGATACTGTAATACATGAGCGCTTGTGACTGACTGCTATGACCCAGACCTAAGGCATGTCCGATTTCATGTGCGAGAGTCACAGTGACTTCTCCGTGGCTCAATTGATCGAGATTGGCCGCCGCCCCACTCTGTGCATTGAGTAAAATCCCGGCATACGAAATGTTTCCGCTACCGTTCAGGGCAATTCTCATTGTACTGGCAGGGATGTAGTTCGCCTCGAGTCCGTGGGAGGTCATATCCGGATCACAGAGAATCAAAGGGACATCTGTCGCCGTGGAAGCCATTAACTGGCTCACCGTCGACGTAGAAGGGTTGGGATCTCTCACTAATTCCAAATCGGTGGTCGGAAGACTATTCCAGGCATTAATGGAATCATCGATGATGGAATACAATTCTTCTGTCGGAATGGAGCAATTTGAGGGATTCACGTGAATCGTAATCTTATGATTACTCCATCCATAGATATTTGAACCCACGTGAGTCCATCCGAAACAGAAACTAGAAAAAAGACAAACTAAGATAATTTTTTTCATATTCTAAATCCTAACGTTGCGGAAATTTCAACAGTCCGTCGAGCTTTGCTGGCTAAATTCATTACGTAGGTGTCGAGAAGCAGGTTCAGTCGTTTGGAAATTTGAATCGTCAGACCCGCATCCGACGTCAAAATAAAATAATTTACGGACTCGCCGGGAGTGTAAAAGGTAGACCGGTCGGTACCATTATTGAGCTCGACGCCCGCCCCTTTCGAGTTAAGCATTCCCACTTGCAAGCCAGGACCTAATCGCAGGGTCAACCATTCTTTTAACTTCAGCCCCAGATCGAGATCGATATGAAAGACGAGTGTCCGGGTTGTTCCATCTGGACTCGAATAGCCTGGCAAAATGGCTCCGAGAGAGGGTTCAAAATTTAATTTATTCGAAAGCCGAAACACGGGATGAACTCTGAAGTAAGCTTCGAGCGAACTCACTTTATTCACATAATCTGAATCCGCCGTCAGCCGACGATTTAAATTCGTGCAGTAACCGCCAAGCTCTAAAAGTAAATGACTCTTATCGTGCTCAGCTGCTTTCAGACAAGGGACAAGACACACGATCATCAAGAGAAACAAATGAAGTGTTTTCAAAAGAAGTCCTTGGGAAAAATGTTTGGATGGAATGAAGAGGATTAGCTTAGATTATTCTAACACTTCTCGGATGAGTTTGCTGATGCGACACAACGAAACCATGACTTATCAAGTCATGGTCAATTTATCTTTTCTGATAAGATAATAAAATCAAGTTTCTACTCGAAAGGACTCCTCAACATGTTTCGAAACTTCGTTAAGCTTGTCATCCTTTTAGTACTCACCGCAAATTTCACTACAAAGCTCCACGCTGAAGAAGAAGAATCGTTTGACGAGCAAAGTCCAATTGAGGCCCCTCCTCCAAAGCACCCGATTCGAAAGGCGCCCAAACAACGCAGATACTACGTAGCGCAGGACCCTGAAGAACGACGAACAGACGCTGGAATTTTCTACGTTGGATTCGCCGTCGGTGGAAACTTCTACATGGAGCCTGTCGTTTCCAAAAATGTAACCACCTCGGTCACGACACTCACGGGCGACTACTATAAAGATTTCGGTTTTCAAGGCGGTGTGTACTTCGATTACGATTACTCGAAACTTACAGAGAATGTGCCCTTAGGGATCCGAGGAATGGTCGGCTACAAATACGTTCTCAACTCGACTCACGTCTTCGCATTCGACGGCGTCGTCAGACGCATGTTCAACGTCTCAGACAAAGTCACCTTTGGCCTAGGAATGGGCGGCAGCGCCGCTCTCTGGTACCGCTCGGACACCGCCGCCAACGCAAACTCCGAAACCGTCTTCCTCCCCTCCTTCATCACCACCTTCGGATTCGAATTCAACCCCTTCATGGTCGACTTCAAATGGCTCATCAATCGATTCCAAGTCGACAACACGATCACAGGCTTCGAACTGTACTTCGGTGTGAGACTGTAGAAAGTAGATTGCTCGAGATGTAACCCGGTCGGGTGGTGGGGTGGAGTGTGGAGTTGTCTCCCTTCGCTAGTCCTCGGGAACTCGTTTTGTCTTGGCGCTTTCGCTTAAGTGGTTTTTTGGCCCTGCGGAATCGCTCCGGGAGACAACTCCACACTCCACCCCACCACCCGACCTACTTGCTTTTTCAGCACCTGTTCCTCTCAATCTCAAAGATTTTTCTAGCGAACTTATGCCACGAAAAATTTTTCTTCACTGGGAAGAATGAGGCCTTTCGGGGGTGGGTGCTGTGCCTAGTTTTCTCGGAGCGATTCCGCAGGGCCGAGGGGCGCCTTAAGCGAAAGCGACAGGACAGAGAATATTCCCGAGGACTAGCGGAGAGGAAACTAGGCACAGCACCCACCCCCGAAAGGCCGCCGCTCTACCGAGCGTGCTGATGGGTATTTTTTTTCGTCAGGCGTGGTATAAGGCGCTCATGCCGACCAAGGTGAGTTTTTTAGTGCGGGTGCTGATTAGCAGTGTGCTGATTTTTGCGCCGCTTGCGAGCTTGGATCAGTGGTTTTATGACCAGTTTTTTAGGGTGCGGGGGAAGTTAAGGAAGCCTACTGAGATTGTGATGGTGCGGGTTTCGGATGCGAAGATTTTGCAGCTTTTGGAGCGGGATTTGGTGCAGTTTAATTCGGACGGGTTTGCTTTTGAGCATTCGACGCATTCGATTTGGTTTTTGCCTTTTTATGAGAAAATTTTAAAGCAGATTGAGTTAAGTGATCCGAAGATTATTGTGTTTACGCCTTTTTTTGAATGGGTGATTCAGAGTCAGTCGCATTTGCTCGAAGCCGACAATATTATTTTTTCTTCTCTCATCAATGATGAAAATAAGATCACCCTTCCCCCTCGCAAAATTACGAATCGAGATAATTACGGATTTAATAATATTTTTCCGGATAGGGACAATATTGTTCGGCAGACAAGTCTTGTCTATTCTTATGGGGAGTCGCTCGCACTGGCTGCCCACCAGGTTCTTTACGGGAGTAAATATTCGATTGCGCGCGACTTGATGAAGCCTTTGAGGATTGATTTCAGGGGACCTGCGGGGAGTTTTCCGAGTGTCGAGGCATCGGATCTTTTTCAGGGGAATATTCCGACTTCTTTTTTTAGCAATAAGATCGTTCTGATTGGGCGGGAGAGTAGTTTTTCGACGAGTCTTGAGACACCTTTTGGAAAAATGTCGCCGGTTGAGATTCAGGCGAATATTTTAAATACCTTTATTTCGCAGACGGAAATCCGAGTACTTGAGCGACGAACAAGTTTGATGATTTCGGCGTTTTGCATCTTTTTGGCGATCTTTATCATTTTATATTTTCCTCTGACTTTTGCGTGGATTCTATTAGTTCTTTTTGGAATCGCTTACTCGCTCCTTACCTTGCTTATTTTTTCAGAGCTTAAAGTTTGGATGGGCGTCGCAAATCCGCTTTTCTGTATTTATGGGGCGCACCTGTTGATGCTCGGTTACAAACTCAGTCGTGAAGAAGAAAAACACTGGAAGCTTCGTAAAGCGGCCGAGTATTCGCACGAGATGGATCAATTCAAAAACAACTTCATTTCGCTTTTCAGTCATGATCTAAAGACGCCGATTGCGACGATCAAGGCGATTACGGACCGCGTGCTCACCCAGCACAAAGACTCGTTAAAGACAGATGTGGTGGATGCATTTAAAACGATCGATAAAACGAACGCCGAACTTTCTCGCTTTATTACGGACATTCTTAAAGTGACCAAGATGGAATCGAATTCTTTGGAACCTCGCAAGGAAGTTATCGACCTCAACCGATTGGTTGAAGCTGCGGTCCACCGACTCAAGTTTCAATCGGAAGAGAAAAAAATTCGCCTCGTAATGGATTTGGAGCCGCTCTTCTCTATTGAAGGAGATGAACAGCTCATCCAAGAGGTGATTATGAATCTCCTCGAAAATGCAATTAAATATAGCGAACCCAACAAAGAGGTTGTGGTCCGAACCCGCGAGATAGACAATCAAGTGGTGACCACCGTCATCGATCAGGGCTCGGGTATTCCCGCAGATGAACTCCCGCGAGTCACCGCCAAATTCTACCGCGGTAAACTAAGCCGAGAGGCCTCCAAAGGCTCCGGGCTCGGCCTTTACCTCTCGAAATATTTTGTTGAACTCCACGGCGGCACCCTCAACATCATCAGTCAAATCAAAAAGGGGACGGAGGTCAGTTTCTCCCTCCCACTGCCAAAAGGCTAACCGCCATAATATCAAATACTTACGACCTCAAAATAAAAGTAAAATATTGATATTTTTTTCGAACCCTGTTACAAGCGAAAAATCCAAAAAAGGGGTTCGTATAAGAAAGAGTTTGGGCTCGTATGTTTTCGATCTTAGTCGTTGATGATCAAAAAGAGTTAAGAGCACAAATCAGCTGCATCTTAAAAGACCGTGGGTTTTCGGTCGAAGAGGCCGAAGACGGGCGCGACGCCGCAAATAAACTCGCTCAAAAAGAATTCGCCCTTGTCCTCTGCGATGTCCAGATGCCCAACATGACCGGCATCGATCTCTTAAAACATATTCGAGAGCAAGAATACTCGACCGTCATCGCTCTCATCACGGCTCACGGGAATGTTCGAGATGCCGTCGAAGCCATTCGTGAAGGGGCATTTGACTACGTCGAAAAACCCATCGATGAAAAAAAATTGATGGAGATGGTTGAAAAAGCGCAGAGAGCCTACGAGATGCTCGAGCGGCTGCAGTACTCCGCACCTGTGATGTCCTCAGGTGAAGGCCGGGAATTTGTGGGTGCGTCTCGCAGCATGAAAAACGTTTTTCAAATGATTGAAAAACTGACTCGCGTGAATACTTCGGTTTTAATCCGCGGTGAAAATGGAACAGGTAAAGAACTTGTCGCTCGAGCCATTCATTTTAATTCGCCTCGAAAAGAAGGTCCATTCGTCGCCGTCAACTGTGCCGCGATCGCAGAAAATCTAATTGAGAGTGAACTCTTCGGACACGAAAAAGGCGCTTTTACAGGAGCCGAGCAAAGGCATATCGGAAAATTTCAGTACGCTTCGAAGGGAACGATTTTCTTGGATGAAATTGGAGATACGAGTCCTGCCACCCAAGTGAAACTTTTACGTGTGCTTCAAGAGCATACATTTATGCCCGTCGGAAGTAACCGCGAAGTCAAAGCCGATGTTCGAGTCGTGGCAGCTACGAACCGCGATTTAGAAAAAATGATCAAAGAAGGTAAATTTAGAGAAGATCTTTATTACCGTTTGAACGTCATGCCGATGTTCTTACCCGCACTCCGAGAACGTAAGGCCGACCTTCCCACGCTTGTGAAACACTTTGTGGATAAATTTAATCCCGAACATGGAAACCGGATTAAAGGCGTGTGTCCTGAATTCTTGCAAACTTTCGAGGCCTATCACTGGCCCGGAAATATTCGAGAGCTTGAAAATGCAATGGAGCATGCTTTTGTCATTGAAACCTCCGATGAGCTCACTGTTTCGAGCCTGCCTGAGTATATTCGCAAAGCGAGCCGCAAAATTTACGAACCAAAGTACGAGCGAAACGCGAGCCAAAGTAGTCTTAATTTCACGGGCATGGATTGGGACTCCGGCAAAGAAGCTTTCGAGAGAGAATTTATCGTTCAAGCGCTAAAAAACAGCCGAGGAAAAATCAACCTCGCAAGTGAACAATCGAGTATTCCCAAAAACACGCTTCTGAGAAAAATCAAAAAATATAGCATCATCCCAAAAGAATATGGCGCTTCGTTGGAGGACTATGAGTAAAGACAACTTGACCTACACCAGTTACCTAAAAGTAAACGAACTCTTAAGTTTGCAAGAACCCCTTTCAAAACCCGTCGCACACGACGAGCTCTTATTTATCGTTATCCATCAAGTTTACGAACTGTGGTTCAAACAAGTGATTTTTGAGCTCGAATCGCTTGTCCAAAATTTAGATAACGTTCATTTTATCCAGGCGAATCGAAATCTCAATCGTGTGACCACCATTTTCAGAACATTGATTCAGCAAATTGATATTTTAGAAACGATGACGACAGTCGATTTCAATCAGTTTCGTTCCCACTTAAATCCCGCCAGTGGTTTTCAAAGTATGCAGTTTCGAGAGTTAGAATTGCTCGCCGGCGCTGACAAATCTGACTACGATAAATTTTCAGATTTGCAGCCCGAGTGGAAAAAGAAACTAGAGGATCGAATACACAAAAAGAATCTGAGAGAAGCGTTCATAGGTCTTTTGCAAAAGCAAAAACTCATCGCCGACAGCACTGAGGCCGAAATTGTTGCAGGGGTTCACAAAGTCTACGCGGAGGAAAAACACGGCCACCTCAGAGATTTATGCGAAGGTCTCATCAGCTTCGATGAACAAGTTCAACTCTGGCGATTCCGACATGTCCAAATGGTAGAGCGAATGATTGGAATGAAAAAAGGCACAGGAGGGTCTCTCGGAGTGACCTATCTTCAGTCGACGTTAAAAAAGAAATTTTTTCCAGAACTCTGGCAAGCCCGAACTCTGATGGGCTCGGAGCTCAATTACTAAATTATGGCCACGTCCTACCGCGCTGAAAATCGAATTGCTCACCACGTCACTTCGGCGCCGATGACACTTGTTGAATGTCTGACAGGTCATTTCAAGTTAAAGCCTGAAGAAGCCTCTCAACTCATCGAGCTGGGAGCGATTTACCAAAATAAATACCGGATATTCCAAAATATCCAGATGAAAAAAGGTTCTTATGTTCGTATACATCTCAAGCCTAAGAGATTCCCAGTCGATGGAATCGACTGGAAGAAATGTATTGTTGCAAACGAATCCGATTTTATCGTCGTCAACAAGCCTTATGATATTCCCGTTCATGCCACTTTGGATAACCACGAAGAAAATGTCCTGACTCAAATGAGAAAAGCGCTGGGCGGTAATCTCTACGTCACTCAAAGGCTCGATGTCCCAGTCGGAGGTCTTCTCGTTTTTGCGAAAACAAAAGAGTTTCAGACAAAGTTCAATCGTCTTCTAAGCGATAAAGCCGTGAGCAAATTCTATTCTGTTTTGACGGAGAAAGAACCCCAGCAAGGATATCACCTGCACTATATGGCGCCTTCAGAACGCTCGCCGAAGGAAATGTCTTTTGAGAAAAAGGAAAAGTGGCTTCCCTGTGAACTTAAGATCGAAAACTCAAATCCAGTAGTTTTAGGAAAGCATTCTTTTGTCGAAAGCCGGATCCAACTTTTAACAGGTAGAACCCACCAGATCCGAGCACAATTTAAACTTCTAGGCTGCCCTCTCATTAACGACGCTCAGTATGGTTCGCCTTATCGATTACCCGATTCGCAATCGATTGGACTCTTCTGCAGTGAAGTTGGCTGGGCGGACAAGCGTTATGAACTCAAGCCCGACTACCAAATTTCCTAAAGAGAGATCGGCTTTAGAGCAACTCTCACGGGACTTGCGTCCGCTCCTTCGATTTTGAGAGGAAGCGCCGACATAAAATAAATTCCAGGCTTTACCTTTTCGAGAACCACTCCCTCGAGAATTCCCATATTCCAAACAGTGGTTTCATGATGAGCCGGTAATTCTTTGGAGGAAAACGGATCAATCGAAGGGGTATCAATTCCGACCAGTTTTACATTTTTCTTACCCAGAAATTCGACAAGTTCTTTAGACAGCGACATAAAATCTTCGTTGAATTGAGTTGGCACAGGCGAAGATCCCGTCTTAAAAAGCACCCTATCGGCACGAATCGCCGGCCGATCCAAATCGGAAACCAAAATGACTCCATTCAACTTCTTCGGAACCTCAATAATTTGAACAGTCCCGATGTACTTGGAGAGTTCGACAGATTCAATTCCGACCCCGTCTTTTTCAAAATGGACGGGGGAATCCGTGTGGGTCCCCAGATGAACAGTGGTTTCTAAACTCGAAAGCGTCATGTGAGCGCCTTTCGACGTCTCCATGGATGGATTTCTTTTAAAAGCAATATCACCGGGCCAAACGGCTAGCTTCGAATGAATCGTTGGAGAGATATCTATCCAGGTATTTTTCTCACTTTCAAAAGGCTGATAGTGAAACGTGACACTTTGCCCTTTCGGAGCCCGGCTGACAGCTTTCAAACCCAGCGCTTGAAAAATCGGCGCTAAGGTTTCAAACATCAGGTTAGGAACATAGCCGGCATCAATTTTTGAAACAATTCCTAACCCTCTCGGAAACTTTTCGGTCGGAAGAATGGCAACTCCTAAAAGTCCGTCGGCACCTTCTTTTGCGATCACTTTTCCCGGATTAATCTGCATGAGCCTTGTATCAAAACGATTCGGCCCGCCAATCCATTCAGGATAATCCATTATTATTTTTTGGATTTTTTTAAATTCTCCCTGCCCTTCAGCTACTTTTTGGTACAGTTCAGCAATTTCTGACACTCTCAATACGGGGCTAGGCAAAAGACAACCATCCGTCACCCAAGAAAATGCCCGTTTCACCTTTAACGACTTCTGCAGCGTTTCAGTCAGTTTTTGGTGAAAAGGATGGCTTTCTTCCAAATAAGAATCCAATGGCCAATGGTTCAGTACACAGCCATCCAAAATCGCTAAATGTTTTCCCAAACAAGGCTGAAATAAAATCGAAGCTTTTTTCTGAGCTACTTTCAGAAGCACTCTCGACTCTTCATCCATCGGATAGCTTACTGGCGCTTTAACCTTCGAAATTTGATCGTCAGAATACCATTTTTGAAGAGTCGCAACTTGTTCAGGCGTCGAGGAAAGTGAACCCATGCCGGCGGCAAGCTTCTCGCCCGCTTCAAATTTCGCAGGCACTCCGGATGCTAAAAATTGAAACGGTTTTAGAAGAGACCGAGCCGGAAATTCGCCATCCCAGTCCGCAGACTGATAAATAATTTTTTCGCCATCATAAATCGAAACAAAACCATGAACTGCGATTTCAGTGAAACCATTTCGTTTAAATTCTAACAAGAGAGAGTTCATGCGATTTTTTCTGCCACTTCCTTAAAAAAATATTTCATTCGCCCTTTGATGTCGTCGTTATCCAGTTGATTGAATTCAAACCAAAGCATCAGGCGATCGTCTGGATGAAACTTCCTCGGGTTTTCGGGATGCAACTGATCTCGAATTTCGCTTGCATCCCCTACCAAGGCTCTTTGTAATAAAACGGTCTTGTCAGGAACTTGGGCCGTTCCTTTCATCGCGTCGATATAGACGTCTAAGACTGAATGCGCAAGTGCTTGAGCCTTACGCGTGTCGGGATCAATGAAAACCATTACCGTCCTCGGAAGCCGAGACCTTTTCCAAGGTTTTTTAGTCCCAGAATTAAGCTGAATCATTTTTTGATGCGTTTTTTCCAACTGCTCGGGTGGAGTGAAAGACAAATTAAAGAGATCCATTTGCCAGTATTGATATGCTAGTTCGAGCGCTTCGGGATCATGAGATCCCAAAACGAGTTGGAAACTTTTTTCGATATCCGAATCTGGCACGAGCTTTAAAGTTTCAAACAAATAACGAGACGGAACTTGAATCGGAAACGAATAACGAGATTTAAGCCTTTCAGCATCCCGAGGCATCTCACGCTCGAGTTGGGCTAAAGTGATTTCGCGAGTGGCAATCTTCGAGGACGAGACCTCTTCTTTTTTTAACAGCCTCAAAAAGATTTCGAGTGCTTCCAAAAATACAAGTCGCTTCAAAATGGGCCACAAATCTTTCTCTAGACTATTTCTAGGAAAAACTCCAAACGGCGTATTTTGGTAAGGGAACCTGCCGCTCGCGACTCCGAGTCGTATCTCCCTGGGATTTTCAACGAAGTTCTGATTCATAAAACGCAGAAAATTTGCACGTTCAGCGCTCGCTATCGGTCCTCCACTTCCGCCCACGATATTGTGGATACCGGTCCCAAAATTGATTTTCTTCGTATTTTTCTCGACAAGATTAAATAGCTGATATGAATCCGCGTTAAGCCCGACCTCTCCCATAAAATTCTGGATCGTCGCGACACTCGTTTTTTTCTGCACCTCTGAAGAAAAGTGGCTCTCTGCAACCCAAGCCGTATCCATCCCAAGCGCCTCCGCAAGTTTCACCTGATCCAAAAAACTCGCGATTGATTTCACAGGACCTAAGTTTTTGCCATCAATCACTGGGTCGCTAATCGAATGGAACAAATCAAAAATCATAAGTTTATTCTTTTACCGAAAAACTAAAACGGTCGTAAGCGCATTCCACTTCGAAGACATCTCTTGGCAAGATGAAATGGCTGTTAGTTAGCCCTCCGGTCAAAACAACTTGTCCAGCAAGAAGGCCTTCGTCCGTTTTTGAAAGTGACCGCACAAGTTCCACAAGACTCATGATGGGATCGCCCAACGCCCCTGCGGGCGCACCAGTCTCTACAATCTCACCGTTTCTTCTAAACGTAATTCCCATTAGTCGAAGGTGTTCGAGGTAAGGCAAAAGATTTACGTTTCCTAAAAGATACCCGCTCGCCGAGGTATTATCTGCAATCACATCCGGCAGCTTAAATTTATAATCTTTGTAACGACTATCGATGATTTCACAAGCTAGATAGATCCCATAAATCCGAGCAACAATGTCCCGGGCCATCACGTTTTTTCCTTTGAGATCCTCTTTGAGAACAATCGCAATTTCGGGCTCGGCACGAGGTCTAATCCGAGTCGACAATTCAACCACCCCGTTGGGAACGATCTCCATGGATTGCAGTAAAAACCCTCGAATCGGCTCAAAGACGCTCACATCCTTTTGTTTCGCTTTGGACGTCAGACCCATTTTGAATCCTGAAAGCTTTTCGCCTTGTTGAATGGCTTGATTCAAAATCGCATTCTGAATCGCGTAGCCGTCTTCAATTGAAAATCCGGGTTCCGAATCAGTAAACGCGGTTAATGAAGTTCGAGAACTTCTCGCCTTCAAGAGCGCTTCAACTTTTTCACGAGAGGTCATTTTGATTCCCCTTTATTTCTACAAGTTACATTGACCGTTCCCAGTCTCCACATCTCACACGAAAAAAAATCCGAGTCTTTCATTTCGAGCATCCCCGAAAGAGATCCCGAAAGAATAACATCGCCGGCGTGAATCGTTTTACCGAACCTTCCCAATTCATTTGCCACAAAAGCCACCGCGTGAATCGGATTTCCCATTACTGCCGACGCACTGCCTGTAACCTCTACAACGCCATTCTTAGAGAGCGCCATCCCGACATGAGAAAAATCCAAATCCGAAAGCAATGTTTTCTTCGGAGATAATACAAACCGCGACGACGAACCATTGTCCGCAATCGTATCGGCACCTTTGATCTTCCAGTTCTCGATCCGACTGTCGACGATCTCAAAAGAACAAGTGACGTAATCCACCGCTCGAATCACTTCTGTCGGCGTGACACCCGAAGTGGAAAGATCTTTCCCCATTACAAAAGCCACCTCCCCTTCGATTTTCGGTTGAATCAGTTGAGAGAGATCCACCTCCGTGTCATTGAGCAAAAGCATGTCGTGGAATAAATGTCCAAAATCGGGTTCATCGACCCCAAATTTCTGTTGAACGACTTTTGACGTTAAACCCACTTTATAACCGATGAGTTTTCGCCCTTGCTTCATCGCCCTCTGCGCGTTGAAGTTCTGAATCTGATACGCTTCCTCCAAACTCAAATCCGTTTTTGTAGACGTCAGTGGTTTTACGGGCGTCCGCGACTTTTCAGCCTCGTAAAGACTATCCGAAAATTCTTTTATCCATTTATTTTCCATTGTTCCTCACACAGATGCTTTTCCATTCCGAAAAAAAGTCCAAACTCCACTTTCCACCTTCGCGTCCGATTCCACTTCGTTTTTGTCCGCCAAAAGGCACTCTCAAATCCCGCGCAAACCAGCAGTTCACCCACACAAGCCCTATTCGAATCTGCCGACTCACACGCTCAATCTGTTTTACATCCTGTGAATAGATCGAGGCTGAAAGCCCGTAAGGCGTCGCGTTCACCAATTTCACTGCGGCTTCTTCTCCCTTAAAAGGATGAAGCGAAATCACAGGGCCAAACACCTCCTCGCAGCTCACCGGATGATTTTCTGACAAACCTTCGATGACCGTCGGTTCCAAAAAATTTCCCGTTGGAAGATGCGGGGGACGTTTTCCCCCTAAGAGAATTTTCGCAGGCGGTTCTACTTTTTCTAAATACCCCATGACCTTTTCGTAATGGCCCTCGCTAATCAGAGCGCCCATGGTCGTCGAAGTTGTAAGAGGATCGCCTAGGTTGATTTCTCGAACTCCCTCTAAGAGTTTTTCTTTAAATTCCTCGTAGCAAGATTCTTCGACGAGAATCCTGGGAGTGGCGAGACAAATCTCTCCTTGATTGCGAAACCCTGCCCGCACTATTTCACTCACCGCACTGTCGATATCGGCCGACTGAAAAACAACACTTGCGCCCTTACCTCCAAGTTCAAAAGAAACTCGAGTGGGTCCGATCGCCGCCGAGCGCATAATGGCTCGTCCAGTACTCGTTTCACCCGTAAAAGAAATTCCGTTGACGCCCGGATGACTGACCAAGGCTTCTCCCGCCGAATTTTCTCCAAACCCATGCACTAAATTAAAAACGCCCCTCGGTAAAATCCCCGACTGATGCAAGAGATGAGTGAAGTACGATGCCGTAAGCGGCGTTAACTCCGAGGGTTTTAAAACAATACTGTTTCCCATTAAGAGTGCAGGAGCAATTTTCCAAGTCTCAAGATAAAGCGGAAGGTTCCAAGGCGTCACGAGAGCCACAACGCCTAACGGCTCGCGAAACGCCGTATGGGTTTCGCGATCATTTTTAAACTCGAGATCTTGAATCTCTTTCGAATAATCCGCAAAAAACTGAAAATTCGAAGCACTTCTTAAAATATCGCCGTCATAACTTTCTGAAATCGGCTTTCCGGTATCGAGTGTTTCTAAAACTGCGAGGTCCTCGCGGTTCTTTAAAATCAAATCCGCAATGCTTCTTAATGTATCCGCTCGCTCTTCTATTGAAAATCCGCGCCACTCAGAATCTTCAAACGCAGTCGTCGCCGCTAGAACAGCATTCTGAATATCTTTCGCCCCACCCTCGCGGACTTCGGAGAGAATCTCGCCCGTCGCCGGGTTGAGAGTCGTATAATATTTATTCTGAGAGCCATCGACCCATTCGCCGTTGATATAAAGTTGTTGGCGTGTTTTTAGGAAATTTCTGACCTTGTCAGAAGGTTCAATTTTTTCTTTGGAAAGAAACAAGTTCATCCTTTTTTCACCGCGACGACTTTCATTTCGATCGCAATATTTCCCGGAAGACCACTCACCGCGACGGTGGTGCGCGCCGGATGCATTTTTGGAAAATAAGTTGCAAAGATTTCGTTATAAGATGGAAAATCTTTCATATCGAGCAAAAAGACACTCACCTCTAAAACATGTTCGAGATCACTTCCCGCATCTTTCAAAATCTTTTTGATATTTTCTAACGTCGCTTTGGTTTCGAGTCGAATATCGTAAGCCAATTTCACCCCGTCTTTCATCAAAAGCCCCGGCACTTCATTGGTCTCAAAATCCCGCGACGCGATTCCCGAGACGAAAATCAAGTCTCCGTAACCCACCGCGTGACAATAGTTGCCTAAAGGCCGTGGCGCACTGGGACAATCAAATCGTGTAATTGGTCGTATAATTTCGTTCACTTAGCTCACCTCTTAGGGTAGATTCTATGTCCAACTCCTGAATCAACGCAACGGAAGCTTGCGAATTTAATGACCTTACTGTAAAACTTCCTTTTGTCGATCCAGAAGACCTCTGAGCAGGCGCTCATCAAAGTCTCGTTCGGCGCCCGATCAACCTTTTAAGGAGGTCTAGTACAATGGGTAAAAAACTATACGTAGGAAATCTTTCCTTCTCAGTCACAGAGGGGTCATTGCAAGATATGTTTGCTCCCTTTGGCAACGTTGAGTCCGCAAGACTCATCACGGATCGCGACAGCGGTCGTTCCAAAGGATTCGGCTTTGTCGAATTCGCATCTGACGAAGAAGCAGAAAAAGCAATTGCCGAAATGAACGGCAAAGAAGTCGAAGGACGCGCATTGACTGTCAATGAAGCTCGCCCACAAGAACCTCGCACTGGCGGCGGTGGCCGTGGTGGATTTGGTGGCGGCGGTGGCGGTCGTGGCGGAGGCGGCGGCGGAAGCCGTGGTGGCTTCGGTGGCGGCGGCGGCGGAAGTCGCGGCGGCTTTGGTGGCG
>CALCZU010000098.1 GCA_937903155.1 uncultured Bdellovibrionales bacterium | reverse complement strand
GATGAGGCGATAGGACGTTAGGAAAAAAGGCGTGCAAGCGAGGTTCAAAAGAACAATGGATCCCAAAACCCAAACCCCAATCCTACCCGGACGGGCTAGTAAAACGCAGATAGAAAGCACTAGAGCCCCACTTAAGACCCGATAGTCCTGCAGGTAACCCACGAAATACGTCAGCAGTAAGAAGAAAAGAATCGAACCCAAATTATAGAAATGAAAAATAAAGTCGCGAGGAGGGCCTGGCTCTTTGGCCTGCCCTCTTTTACTAGAGCGGAAAGCAACAATAGCACCGAAAGTAATGAGACCCACGACTTGTAAGCGATACATCAACTGCAACATCTCAAAGGGGGAGTGCATCGCGGGAATGGGATTGAGAAAGCTTTTGAGATTCTGAAAAAATGTTCCTAAAAAGACGAGGATACTTTGCTCTCCGTACAGAAGTTTAAAAAACTGAAAGCCCGTGACTTCTTTCGGAAATGGCGCCGACACGGTCCGGGAGATAAAAATGCTGACCAAAATCAGAGCTGCCGAAATCAAAACTCCAAAGACAAATTTAAGAGAGAAAATCTTCGTGTTCTTCGTCAGGCAAATAGGAACGAGTAGGAGAAGCGCCCAGGACACTCGTGTTAAAGAGAAAAGGAAAATGAGGGTAATGACAAACAACGTCTTAGGAAGTTTTTGTTGCTCCTCACGCCACAGCCAAACGAGGAGGCCTGCCAGCGCAAAACCTAAACTCAAATGCCAGGGTTCTTGTCCGCCGGATGCCACAAAAAGATGAATGGGCCAGTACGTCAATAGAAGGGCGGCGAAGAGAAGTGACTTTCCTAGATTTAATTGCGCCAGACATAAAAAGACAAGAATTCCCAAAGAAAGCCACACGAGATTTAAAATAGGCGCATGGATTTCGGAATCTCGAGGGGAAAAAATTTTTGAAGTCGCTCCCATGACGATTGGGAAGAAGGGTCCATGGACGCCGAAGTGAGAAATCGCGAGGGGCGCCGTTTTTTCGTTCACTCCGAAATAACCCGTCTTTAATCCATACTTTTTAAAACTCTTCGCACTGTGCACATACATGATCTCGTCTTCCCAGTTTGCATTCACCCGGTAATGTGACAGTGGCGTGTCAAAAAAACTCTTAGGCAATGAAAACGCCGCAAACCAAATGATGACCCAACTCAGCAAAATAGAACCGAGGCGAATCCGGCGGTCGTTTGACTCGAGCGACAAAGATTTCTTCATGAAGTCTTAATTTTAACACAAATCCGTCATTGCGAGAGGAGCGCGCCATTCCCAATGGCGACCGGCACCACATTAACTCATCGCACCACAAATTGTGACGATCGTGATCAATTTTAATTAAGAAGATAAGCCTGACTTCCGATAAAACATTAAGGATTGAAATGCTCTCTTCCAATAAACAACTTTTGCTCCTCCTGTGTCTTTTTTCTGTCAATGCCTTTGCATATATTGATCCGAATTCTGGATTTGTATTATCGCAACTTTTGATGGGTGGATTTCTAGGCTGTTTGCTATTCGCGAAAAGGATCTGGAATTTTGTTACTCGAAAGAAAAAAAGCTGATCCCGAAGGTTCCTTTGAAAGTGCCAAACGACTTTCTCTAAGGGATCCCGCCGGAAATCTCTACGAAATCGACGGCAGGCTTTTCCGCGTCTTAAAACAGACCACAAGTGACTGCTTCGCCGAAATCCAAAGTTCGTTCGGAACTAAAAAACTCATTCAAGAATCAAAACTCATCGACTCTCGACGTTTATCTCCCGCAGAAACTTCATCTGTACTCAAGAGTCTTTCAGAAGCCGGGATCTCTCCGTCGTACACCGTTGGCAGCATCTACGAACATCGAAAATTGGATTTCGTTTCATACCCACACGAATGGTGTCGCGAAATGCTCCGAGACGCGGGCCTTTTGACGATTGAAATCGCAGAAGAGCTTTTGAAGTACAATCTAGGGTTAAAAGATGGAACGCCGTTCAATATTCTTTTTGATTCTTATAAACCCATTTTTGTGGACGCTCTCTCGCTTGAACAGAGAAGCCCCCGAGATCCGATGTGGCTTGCTTATGGCCAGTTTTGTAAGACCTTCGTAAACACTTTTATGCTGAGTCGATCGTTTAAGACTCCTTTTGAACCCAATTTTTATTTTCACCGAGACGGAATGCCGATTAAAAAGGTCTATTCTCTTTTAAGTCTGCAGCAGAAAATGCTGCCTCCGTTTTTAGGAAGCGTTACCCTTCCCGCTCTTTTTTCAAGAATTCACAAACCCACAAACCTAGACATTTATCAGCCTAAGCAAGTTTCGGAAGAGGCGGCACGGTTCATTCTTCAAAATCTCTTTAAACGACTTAGAAAATCCCTGACGTCCGGCAAAGCCCAAGAGACTAACAAGATTTCTCAGAAGTATATGCAAATTGATCTGCCTTACTCGCAGGAAGAGTTCAGTGAAAAATCTCAAATTGTGGAGAGTATTCTTCGCAGTCATAACGACCCTAGAGTGCTGGATGTTGGGTGCAATACCGGGCATTTTAGCAAGCTCGCCGCAATGAATGGAAAATCTGTCGTCGCGATAGACTCCGACTCTGACGTCATTGACGCTCTTTATCTCAACGCGAAACGAGAAAAATTAAATATTCTTCCTGTTTTTATGGACATCACGAATCCGACTCCCGCGACGGGTTGGGAAAGCTCTGAGACCTCTTCATTTTTAGCGAGAGCGCACGGAAAGTTCGATACGGTTTTAATGTTGGCTGTGGTTCATCACTTAATGACCACTCATGCAATTCCCTTAGAAGCGATCGCAAGCCTTGCCGCAAAGCTGACAAAAAAATGGCTTGTGATAGAATATATCTCGCCGGAGGATCCGGTCTTTACTCAACTTGCGCACGGAAGAGATTATTCGATGATGAACAAAGAATTCTTCGAGGCCACGTTCGGAAAACTTTTTACCATCGAGCAAACCTTCCCGCTTAAAAATCAATCTAGGACGCTTTATCTGTTAAAAAAATCCTCCTATGTACGATAACTTTCTCATTGCCGTTTCGCTCGCGAATCTGCTTTTGATTTGGGAATGGCTAAACGCGTTTTATCCTGAACATCATTCTTTCAACATTCATTCGGTCCCCACTGACGGAATCTTAGGGTTTGCACTCGCTGGACTCCTCTATTTCATCTTTACGTTTTTCCTTCTAAAACTTGCGGAAGATAAGAAGTTTGCGACACGTTCTAAGCTTCTTTATCTCGTTTTATTTTCACTGGCCATGGTTCCTATCATTCACTTCCGAAATTTTTCGGGATGGGGTTATAAGTATCCAGGTATTTTCTCGCCAATGCAATTTGCGGGAGACTGGGGAAAAGCGAACATCGTAAAAATCCTATTCATACTTGGAGCTCTCTGTTTGCTTTATTGGAAATTCTTTCGTTCGATTCGTATCGTATTGAGGACGTCCCTTTTATTTCTATTTCCCTTCGCAATTCTGACCTGGGGAAAACTCTTATGGGAACATCAAACCCATCATTCAGATAAGCTCAATCGTTTGTCGCAGACTTCGAGTGGACCCAATGTGAAGGCGAAAACGATTTGGATTTTATATGATGCGCTCGATTACAATTATTTATTTAACATCAAAGAAACTCAAAAAACTTTCCCCGAGTTCGAGAGATTTAGGCAAAGTTCTTTCTCATTCTCTCACGCGATTGCGCCAACCCCGCGGACTACTTACTCAATGACAAGTTACTTTTATAACCAGACCGCGACCGACCTCAATTTTATTCCTTTGGAAGCGTCTAGCGGCAAGTTTTTAGAATTGGGAGACGATAAGATTGATTTAAAAAAACTTCCTCACCTCTATCAAAAGGCAAAGAACCTCGGGGCAACCACGGGCATTATCGGTTGGCACTTACCCTATTGCGACTTCTTTAAAGAATCTCTCGATTTCTGTATTTGGTTTTCGCCTATCCAGTGGCCTTACGCAGACACGGTCGGTTCTAACCTCGTTGCGACCCTCAGCCATACTTTTTTTCGTAAGACTCGACTGAAGAGTTTAAGAAGAAATATTCAGGAAAATACCCTAAAAAACATTCTCGATCTTATTAACGACAATCTCCCCGACCTCACGCTCGTCCACTTTCCCGTACCTCATTTTCCAGGAATCAGCCGTGAAGACCACACAGTTTATAAGAGCGTCGATGAACAAACCGTTGCGGATTATTACAATAATGTCTCTATTGCGGACGGCAGTTTAAAACAAATCCGTGAGGCATTAGAAAAACGTGGACTGTGGGACAAGGTGAATATCCTTGTCACCGCCGATCATGGTTTCACCTACGCTCCGGAGCCACTCAAAGAAAAATACGGAAGAGACCTTTATGAAGTTCCCTTCATGGTCAAACTTGCCGAATCGACGCCCTATCAATTTGAAAAGCCAGTTCCCACACTTCCTTTGTCGACACTGCTTTTGGGGATATTGGACGGCACAGTCTCTAACAAAAAAACTCTTCTAAAATGGGCCGAGGCAAACGCCGCTCCTAATCGCGAAACCCTCATTAAAAAAACTAATTTAGCGAAACACTATATTTTAAATGATCAGGGTGACTAATTTTTCTTGGGTGTGGGGGATTCATTGTCTTCGTCCCCATTGATCCCAAAGAGATTATTGGAATCAATTTTTAGAGCAAGCGACTGGTAACTTTCGGTTCCCTTGTCCGCCGCCCAGTTTTGGATCGCATCGACAAGTGCCATATTTCCCTCGGCCAGCACTTCAAAACCGGTTCCTAAACCATTTGTTAGAATATCTAAATTTTTAGTTCCCTTGGGATCGGTCAGAGAATGCTTTCTCGAAAAATACTGGCTATTGTAATAACTATAGGACGTACAAGAATTAAAATAATAAATCTGATACTGCGTCAGACTGGGACGAATCGTAAACTTCTGAGACTGCTCCATACCAGTCAAATCGAGATGAGCCCCCAATCCCGAATGCCCGTCATAAACCATCACTGACGCATTCTCTAACGTATGTTTGTAGAGCCAATAAAAACCATCGGTCGGCTCTCCCACTCCGGTAGGCCCAAAGAAAACTCTGACGACAATTCGTGCTTTCTTTTCTTGTTTTACAAATTCCTCTGCGTAATGAGCGCGATTCACTCTATGTCCTACAAAAATTTCAAATCTTCCGTGGCTCCAAGGAGAACTGACTTGATACCCTTTTTTAAGAAGATGCTCGCGAATCGAACGGTAAGTCTGGGCGTTAATATCGTCGGACGTCATGGGATTTGGATTATGGTTGCTGTCATCCATTCCCAAGATTGCCGCCATTTCGATGGTCGGAACTTCTCTGTTTTGAACCAGTCTTGAGTATTCAGGGTAACTCACTTTTGTATTGGGAATCGCTAAGATGGGAGCGCGAATGACTTCGAAATGCTCTCCTTTTTTCAGAAGACAGCCTTTTCTCGAAGGATGCCAAAAATACCAAAAGTCTCCTTCGCCGGAATAGTGCTCGTCGGTGCAAGGGGCCTTGTCGCCCACTTTTGCCTGTTCGTAAATGAGATCCGGATTTACAGGAAGGATCAAATCGTAAAAGTCTTTCGCTTTGTCGTGGACGACAACGGTGCCTTCGTAGGTGTAGGAAGCAGAGTACGTTCTATCTTTCAGTAAAACAACCGATGAAATTTCGCTAATGCGGTGGTTGGTTTTGGGCGCTCCTAAGGCTTCAGTTTGAGACATAGGGCCGAATAAATGGAGAAGCTGCTTCTCAATTTTATCTTTGATGACGGTATCCGACGGTTTTGAATCGGATTGAAATTGGACCTTCGCCTGAAAGGCCAAGGCCGCTTCGTAAGACTCTTTTCCATAATAAAACTTTTGAAAACGGTCGTCGGTCTTCGCGGTTAAATTCAAACAAACAAACGCCAGAAAAATGAAACGTAACATAAAAACACCCTCCCCACCTTCTAACTTGCTCTACTCGGGGGAGAAAGGCAACTTGGCTTTTAATCGGGCTTCGACCACCGCAGGATCGTAAGGCTTTTTAATATAGTCTGAAGCTCCTGCAAGAATCCCTTGCATCACATCTGCTCCGGTGGCGCTGCCTGTAATAAAAATAACAGGAGCTTGAATTCGTCTCTCTTTCAGTCGAACGGCAAAATCAAAGCCCGACATCCCCGGCAGGCCCACATCCACGAGAATGAGTGCAAAATCCCGTTTTGAATTGAGTAGCTGCAAAGCGGACTCTGCATTTTTGCAATGCACGGGGGTCGCCCCGACTTTTTTTAGGATCGCATTTAAGATGAGGACTTGGTCGTCTGAGTCTTCTAATACCATGACATCTAAGCTTTTCATTTCGGAGCGTCTCCCTTTGCACCCATTCTACCAGTCTCGTCGATTTTTAGCGATTTCTGTAGCGTTTACCGCAACTAACGTTTAAATTGCGCAACGTTTAAAGGAGACCATTTTGTTTGACAAATATTCCTATTATTATCGCTCTGTGCAAGAAACAGACGGCGCCATCGACTTTATGGAAAAAGTCTACCGTAAGCATTTTAAAAAGCCGCTCAAGACGCTTTCTGAAGATTTTTGTGGAACCTTTGCATTAAGCTGTGACTGGGTCAAAAAAGATCGAGACAATCGAGCCATCGGTGTCGATCTCAGTCGAGAGCCCATTGAATACGGAAAGAAGAATTATCTTTCGAAACTTTCGGTGACCGACAGAAGTCGAATTTCACTTCATCTCAAAGATGTTCGTAGCCCCAAACTTCCCAAAGCCGACCTCATCGGCGCATTAAATTTTTCCTATTTTATCTTCAAAAAAAGAAAAGATCTTTTGGCCTATTTCAAGAACTGCTACCTTCGTTTGTCTCCGAAAGGAGTTCTCGTCTTAGATTGTTTCGGGGGTAAAGCAACCCAAGAGCCTTGCGAAGACAAATCTGAATTTAAAGATTTTACTTACTACTGGGATCAAACCTCTTTCAACCCGATCACAAATGAAGGTTTGTTCTACATCCACTTCAAACCCAAGAACCAAAAAAAGCGGTTGCGAGCTTTCAAATATGATTGGAGAATGTGGTCGATTCCAGAACTTCGAGATATTTTAGAAGAAGCTGGATTTAAAACAATAGAAGTTTACACGGAAGACTCAAATCGTAAGGGAGAAGGAAACGGAGTCTTTACCCTAAAAACACGTGAAGAAGACTGCGACGCTTGGATAGCTTATATCACCGCAGTCAGAAAGTAATTGTTATGAGAACGATTGTCCTGCTCACTTTATCCAATGTCTTTATGACTTTTGCCTGGTATGGGCATTTGAAGTTTAAAGAGTCCCCACTTTGGATTGCGATTCTTGTGAGTTGGGCCATTGCGTTTTTTGAATACTGTTTGCAAGTTCCGGCAAACCGTCTCGGTTACGGAACGTTTTCGGGTTCGCAGCTGAAGATCATGCAAGAAGTGATTACGCTCGTCGTTTTCGCGGTCTTTTCGGTTTATTACCTAAAAGAGCCTTTAAAATGGAATTACTTGGTCGGCTTTTTCTTTATACTCGTGGCAGTGTACTTTATGTTTGGCGTGAATCGCGGGACTTAAGCGCGAGGAAGAAACACTTCAAAACGCGTGCCGTGGGAAGGCTTCGAGGTCACTCGAATTTCACCGGAATGCATGTCGATAATTTTATGAACTGTGGCAAGTCCCAAGCCAGTGCCTTTTGCTTTCGTCGTAAAAAAAGGTTCGTAAAGATGCGCTAAGACCTCTTCGCTCATACCCACACCCGAGTCTTCAATCCAAAAAACGATTCGATGCTCAAGCGATTTACAGCCGATTTGGAGCTTGCCTCCTTGAGGCATGGCCTGGATCGCATTCATCATCAGGTTTAACGCCACTTGCTTTAACTTTTCCGAATTTCCGAGGCCTACACATTCAGAGAACGATTCGGTGAATTCAACATTTTTCGAATCTTTGGACTTTTTTAAAATTTCGGCGATTTCCCAAAGAAGATTTGCGATATCCACTGAAGCCAACTTCATTTTTTCGGGCTTCACAAAATCTAAAAATTCGGTAATCAAATCGTTTAAGCGATCAATTTCTTTAATCGCGATATCCATTAGTTTTTGGCCTTCGGGGTCGAGCGCCCCCGGGGTCATACTTCCTTTGAGCATTTGAATGCTGGCAGACATTCCCGCAAGTGGATTCCGAATTTCATGAGCAATTCCCGCGGCCAATTGGCCGACCGCGGCTAATTTATCGTTTTGTTTCAGTCGCTCTTCAAGATGCACAAGCTTTGTCACATCTTGAAAAAGAAGAACTCGTCCGCCTTTTTGATTGCGACTGCCGAGAGGTCCTTGAGTGCCGGCTTCAAGTTCTGCTACATCGCCTCGGATAAGCCTTGCGTTTTTGCCGTGTCCAACTTCGACGGTCATTTGAAGTTTTGAACTTCCTTTTTGCGACTTGGATTGAAGATAAACCGTTCTTCGAATATCTGTACCCGTCGCAGTTAAAGCTGTTTGGTCCGCCTGCTCTTCCGTTTCACTCTCGTCTTTAATTTCAGTACTTTCGATTTGATTGAAAAACGGATTCAAATCAGGAAGCACTTCTGAGAGCGTTTTGCCTTTCAAGTCGCGCGAATGCTTTCCCAAAATATGTTCGCCCGCGGGATTGATAAAACTCACACGTTCTTCCGTATCGATCGTTAAGAGCCCGGTTGGAATTCCGTGGATGATTCGCTCGTGCAATTGATTTAACTCGTCAAACTTCTTACTTTTTTCTTCGAGACGTTTCGTCGTTCTCAAAAGCTCTTCGCTTAAATAACCTCCCACAACACCAAGAACGATGAAAATTCCAGAGTAGACCGCCCATGGAGACCAATTTACATCTGCATTGGCCGAGTTCAAAAGATTTACAATTCCAAAAAAGAGAGAGCTTGTGAGCGCCGCAACGACCGCTCCTTTTTGGTAAAATGTCAGTGCGACGGCAAGGATCTGGATTAGATAGAGGAGCGGGAAAAGAGTCGCCGAACTGCCCACGTGAAACATCCAAAGAGAAGTGAGAAGCGAATCAAAAACAATATTAAAAAATGAACACGTTCTGGGAAAATGAATTTTGGGGAGGAGCAACGCTTGGAGATAATTTGCCACAAATGCCAACGATAAAAGGGTGTAGGCATAGATAAGGTCATTCGACGATACACCGTCGCCTCTAAAAACATGCTGAGTGACAAGCGATCCCAAAATGCAATAGAGAACAAAAAGACGCACGAGCATTAACCACTGCAAAGCTTCTTTCAGTCCAAAGCTGGGAGGAACCGCAAGCGCAAAGCGTTTTCCAATCTTTTTGACGGAAATTGCCATTTTATCCAGCCACCTTTTCGGCAAGCGACAGAATAGGCAAATACATCGCAGTGAGTAAGAATGCGACGATAAAACCCAAGATAATCAGCATTAAGGGCTGAATGAGGGTTGTGATAACATCGACTGCATCGTCGACTTCGTCATCAAAAATATCGGCAATCTTGTGAAGAAGCTCATCCAGCTTTCCGGTGATTTCGCCAATCCGAATCATGTGTATAACCATCGCAGGAAAGATATCGGTCGACGTCAGCCCACTCACGATCGTACGTCCTTCTGTCACCGACTCTTGAGCATTTCTTAAACTCTTTTTAATCGCGTAGTTTTCAATGACCCTCTCTGAAACATTAAAAGCGCTTAGAACTGGAACGCCGCTCTCAAGCAATGTGCCGACGGTACGCGCGATTCTTGCAACACTGGATTTCATTGTGAGCGATCCAAAAACCGGCACTTTTAACCAGAAAGGATCCCAGACTTCTCGAAAGGTCGGCATTCGAAACAAAGTGATGATCCCGGTAATCCCTAGGACGAAAGCACCTACAATCAACGAAAAATTCGACGATACCCAAGTCGAAAAATGCATCATCGTTTGGGTCAGTTCAGGCAACGGTTGATTGCCATAGAGTTTAGTGACCTCGGGCAAAACCTTTAAAAGGAAAAAGGGAATCACTGCCATCGCAACGACCATGGTGAGAGCGGGATACATCAACGCCCCCACGACCTTCGCTTTAATACGCCCCAATTTTTCGAGCTGGACGCCCAGTCGTCGCAACGACTTGTCTAAGGTTCCAGACATTTCTCCCGCCTCGACGACGGCGACATAAAGAGCCGAGAAAACTTTCGGATGTTTTCCAAGGGACTCGAAAAGGCTGTTTCCGGATTCGATACTTTCACGAACCGACAACAAGATAGCTTTGAATTTCTTTCTCTTGTCTTGCTCGGCTAGGATTTCGAGACACTGCACGATGGGCACACCCGAGTCTATTAACGATGAAAATTGTCTTGTAAAAATAATCAACCCTTTAAGATTAATAGGCGGGCTGAGTTCAAAATCGATGGAAATTTTTATTTCACTCTTGGAATCCGCCGGAGTAATTTGTTCGGGACGCACTTGAAGTGCTTTCAAACGCAGTCGGACTTCAACCGTATCTTCGGCATCGATGAGTCCCTGAACTCGTTTTTTCTCCCGAGTCATTCCGGTGTACTTAAATTTCACGAGGCAGCCTTTCTTTGGAAGTCCGCAATGTGTTTAATCAGATCCTCGGGATCGGGGCTCGCGAGAAGCGCGTTTTCGGGATTGATGATGCGTCTTTTAACTAAATCAAAAAGGCTCTGATTCAGAGTAATCATTCCACTCTGGTCTTGACCCATCATCATCGCAGACTGAATCTGAAATAATTTATTATCTCGGATGAGATTTCGGATCGACGGATTGGGTAGCATGACTTCTAAAGCTAAAGCTCTTCCTGGTTTGTCCATTCGCTCGAGCAAACACTGAGAGACCACCCCTTCCAATACCATCGAAAGCTGTAAACGAATTTGGTCTTGTTGGTCGGCCGGAAAAACTTGCACGATTCGATTGATCGTTTGGAAAGCGCCATTCGTATGGAGCGTCGAAAGAACTAAATGACCGGTTTCGGCGAGCGCCAGTGCCGTCTCAATCGTTTCTCGATCTCGCATCTCCCCCACCATCACGACATCGGGATCTTCGCGCATCGCAGCTCTCATCGCTAAAGCAAAATCGGTCGCATCTGACCCCACTTCTCTTTGATTTACGAGTGACGACTTATGACTGTGGATGTACTCGATCGGATCTTCGATAGTGATAATATGAAGCGAATCATGTTCATTTAAATAATCCACCATCGCAGCGAGGGTCGTCGACTTCCCACTGCCGGTGGATCCGGTGACTAAAATCAAGCCGCGGGGCTTACGAGTCAGATTCATGATCTGCTGACTCAAACCGAGAGAGGTGAGTTTCGGCACTTCAAAAGGGATATGTCTAAAAGCGGCAGCGAGTGCGCCTCTTTGAAAATAGATATTACCGCGAAAACGAGCTAAATCGCGAATCCCAAATGAAAAATCGAGTTGTCGATCTTTTTCAAGTTGAGCTTTTTGCGAGTCCGTCAAAACGGAATAACAGAGCTCTTTGGTGTCGACCGGGCTTAATGATTTCAATTTGGTTCGAACCACTTGTCCGTCCACTCGAAAGCACGGTGGGTTGCCGCTGGTGACATGTAAATCAGAAGCTCGATGTTCGAGCATTGCCTTTAATAAACCAGGTAGATTAATCATTTTAATCCCTCTCCGTCAGGACGTGAGTTATTTAAAACCTCTTCCAAAGTCGTTTCTCCTCGATAGAATTTGATTAAAGCACTTTGACGTAAGGTCAGCATGCCCTCTTCCATCGCAACTTTTTTAATCAAATCGGTCGAAGCGCGCTTGATGACAAGGTTTCGAATTTTTTCGGTGAGTGGCATCACCTCGAAGATTCCCTTCCGTCCCTGAAAGCCCGTGTTCGCACAAGAATCGCAACCCTTTCCCCGAATCGGAGTAAAGGTATCAATCCAATCTTCGGGCATCTCAATAGAAAGCAAAGTCTCGCGTCCGACGGCCGTATCCGGCGCCGCACAGTTAGGACAAATCATTCGCACGAGACGTTGAGCTTCGACAAGCGTTAGGGCTGCGGTAATCAAAAATGGTTCGACCCCCATGTGCACGAGACGAGTCAATGTGCTAGGAGCATCATTGGTGTGAACGGTTGAGAAAACCATGTGTCCTGTCAGCGCCGCCTTAATCGCAATTTCGGCAGTTTCTTGATCTCGGATTTCTCCGAGCATGATGATGTCAGGATCTTGTCTCAAAAGACTTCTTAACGCAGCGGCGAAAGACATTCCTATTTCGTCTTTGACCTGAACCTGGTTCACGCCAAGCATGTTGTATTCAACCGGATCTTCGACGGTAGAAATATTTGCGTCGACCTTATTGAGTTCAGTCAAAATACCATAAAGGGTCGTCGTTTTTCCGCTTCCGGTCGGTCCGCTGACAAGCACCATTCCGTACGGTTCGTTCGATGCCTGACGAAAAAGTTTAAGTTGTTCTTCTTCAAATCCAATATCTAAGAGCGAGGCCGTTTTGCCGCCTTGATCTAAAAGACGCATCACAATTTTTTCACCAAAAAGAGTTGGAAGCACAGACACACGCACATCGACTTGGCGATCTTTTAGACTCACCCGGATTCGTCCGTCTTGAGGGCGCCTTTTTTCAGAGATATCGAGTTGGGCCATCACTTTGATACGAGCAGGTGTCGCCGCCTTTAACTGGGGTGGAAGGCGCATGATCTCGTGCAAGGCTCCATCGATTCGAAACCGCACTCGACTGTGCGAATCGTAGGGTTCGATATGGATGTCGCTCGCTTTTCTTTTTGTCGCCTCGAGGAATAAAGTATTGATCAGACGAATGACCGGTTTTTCATCGGCGCCTTTCGCATTTTCGATGGAGAAGGCTTCGCTGCCCGACGCCCCCGCCTCTTTCGTTGCCGGAGCATTCTTCGCATCTAAATTAAACATCTCGACGGATTTATCGAGTGATTCCATGTTGGCCGAACCAAAACTTTTATCGATGAGTTTTCGCACCGCGGATTCAGTTGCTAAAAATAAATCGACTTCACGGCCCGTTAAAAATCGAACGTCGTCCACCGCGCTAACGTTGGTCGGATCGGTAATGGCGATGGAAATTTTTTTGCCATCGGTGTGAATGGGAATAATGCAGTGGCGTTCGCACACATTTTTGGGAAGAATTTTCTTAAGCTCGTCATTGAGTTGAATTTCATCGAGCGCGATGGCTTCAATTCCGTATTGCTGAGCCAAAAACGTGGTGAGCACTCGCTCGTTGACGTGTCCCAATTTAATTAGAGACGAACTCAAGCGTGTTTTATTTTTCGTCTGGTATTCCACAGCACTGGACAACTGCGATTCGGTCAAAAGCCCTTTAGAAATCAGCAAATCTGAAAGTTTTGGTGCGGCCATATGAATTTTTAATTGTTAAAAGACGGAAAGTAGGATGCTTCTATTATACCTTAATAAGGCCAAGGGCGGGAGTGTAAGATTTTTACCTTAACGCTTAGAGTTACTACAAACTAAATATCTATTTTCAAGGACTTAGAGAAGCAAGTTTTTACCGGTCATTTCGGGAGGCGGCGTGATTCCCCAAATCGCAAGCATTGTCGGCGCGACATCACAGAGGCTGCCACCTGGTCGAAGTTTTTTATCGAGGTTTTTGGAATCGACCAAAACAAATGGAACCGGCAACGTCGTGTGAGCCGTCATCGGAAGGCCCGTCGGATCTTGCATTACTTCACAGTTTCCATGATCGGCTGTGAGAACCGCAAATGCGCCGTGAGTTTCGACCCACGAAAATATTTTCGCAAGACACGCATCGATTTTTTCCACGGCTTTAATCGCAGCATTTAAATTTCCGGTGTGTCCGACCATATCGGGATTTGCAAAATTAACGACGACAAACTCGTAGGGATGGCTCTCCAGCTCTTCGAGCAGTTTACGGGTGACTTCTTCGGCCGACATCTCTGGCTTGAGATCGTAGGTTCTCACTTCTTTGGGAGAGGGAACCAAGATTCGTTTCTCATCTTGAAAAACTTTTTCGTCGCCGCCGTTAAAAAAATAAGTGACGTGGGCGTACTTCTCAGTTTCCGCAATTCGCAACTGGTGCCAGTGGAGAGAGCTCGCGATTTCACCTAACGTTTTTGGAATTTTTGGTTTCTCAAAAGCCGCCGGCAGTTTCAGATCTTCTGCATACGGTGTCATACAAACAAAACCCGAAAGAAGCGGCACGCGATTGGGTAAAAACCCATTAAACGAACTCTGAGTCATACTCCGAGTAATTTGACGGGCTCTATCCGCCCTAAAATTAAAAAAGATTACTCCATCCCCCGACTGCATCCCGGGATAGTTTTTACTCACTGCCGGAATCACAAATTCATCGGTCTCATTGCGATGGTAGCTGTCTTGTAAATATTCAAGTGGGTTTGCAAAAACAACCGTCGATTTCGCTTCGACGATCGCTTCATAAGCTTTTTGAACGCGCTCCCAGCGGTTATCGCGATCCATCGCGAAGAAGCGACCGTTGACGGTTGCGATTTGCGAATAATTTAAATCTTTTTGAAATTGCAGCAGCTCTGTAATGAAATGAACGCCGCTGATGGGACTTGTATCCCGTCCGTCGGTAATGACATGGACCCACGTTTTTTTAACACCCTGCTGTTTTGCTAATTTTAAAAGCGCATAGAGATGGCTATTGTGGCTGTGAACCCCGCCATCGGAAACGAGTCCCATTAAATGCAAAGAAGCATTGTCCTGTTGCGTTATTTTTTGGCAAAGTTCTACAAATGCCGTGTTTTGAAAAAAGGACCCCGTGTCAATTGCATGACTAATCAAAGAAAAGTCCTGATAGACGACTCGTCCGGCGCCTAAATTCAAGTGCCCGACTTCGGAATTCCCCATAAAGCCCTTCGGCAACCCGACATGGGATTCAGAGGCTTGAATTTCTGTCGACGGGTAAGTTCTGTACAACTTGTCGAGCGTCGGAGTTTTTGCAAGTTTAACGGCGTTGAAATCGCGTTCGACGTTGATTCCAAACCCATCCAAAATAATTAAAATGCCGGTTCTATTTTTTGCTTTCTCTTTCATTCGCGTTTCATTTTCTACACGGTTTTCGGTCACTTGGGGAGAGATTATCATTGAAAACTCCTCCTTTTCAGCTTAATTTTACTGTCTAAATCTTAAGGAGAATCGATGCTGAACTTTAAGCTCACCGACGAACAAACTGCATTGCAGGACATGGTCCGCAAATTTGTTCAAAACGAAGTTTTACCCGTTGCCGCAAAATATGATGAATCAGGAGAGTTTCCAAGACCTGTCGTCAACAAAGCTTTCGAAATGGGACTGATGAACGGAATCGTTCCTACGAAATACGGCGGTATGGGGTTAGGCGTTTTAGAAGACGTCATCATCAACGAAGAACTCGGTGCAGGTTGCTTAGGAATCACCACAAGCGTTGCGGTCAATAACTTAGGTCTTTACCCAATTGTTCTCGGCGGAACTGAAGAACAGATCAAAAGATTTGTAACTCCTTTTATGAGCGAGCCTCTTTTGGCTTCGTTTTGTTTAACCGAACCGGGGTCGGGCAGTGATGCCGGATCGCTTTCGACGCAAGCAAAAGACATGGGCGACCATTGGCTCGTCAACGGCTCAAAGATGTGGATCACCAACGCCGGCCACGCTTCTCTTTTCACCGTATTTGCAACCACCGACAAGACGCTTAAATCCAAAGGCATTGTTTGTTTAGCGATGGACACGAAATCCCCCGGAATTACTTTGGGAAAACACGAAAACAAATTAGGCCAACGTGCTTCCGACACTCGCGCCATCACTTTTGAAAACGTGAAGGTGCCAAAGGAAAATCAAATTGGAAAAGTCGGCGATGGTTTTAAGATTGCTTTAAAAACCTTAGACCACACTCGTCCTGCCATCTCTGCAGGCGCCGTCGGAGCCGCTCGATCCGCGATGGAATACTCAATTAAGTACGCCAAGGAACGAAAACAATTCGGTCAAGCGATTGCAAACTTCCAAGGGATTCAGTTTTTGCTTGCAGATATGGCAGTGAATATCGAAGCCGGACGACTCCTTTGTTATCAAGCAGGTTTAGCGCTCGATGAAGGCGATAATAAACGCGGAAATTATTTTTCGGCTTTAGCAAAACGCCATTGCGCAGATATGGCGATGGATGCGGCTATCAACGCAGTTCAGATTTTCGGTGGATATGGATACACCAAAGAATATCCCGTCGAAAAAATTATGCGTGACGTAAAGCTTGTTCAAATTTATGAAGGCACTTCGCAAATTCAACGTGTCGTGATTGCACGCCACCTTTTGCAAGACTAGGCTTTCAATAACCCTAAAGGAAACTCTATGAATATTTTTGTACTCCTCAAACAAGTTCCCGACACCGAAACAAAAATTCGGATCGCCGGAGATAAAAAAGGAATTGAAACCAATGACGTGAAATGGATCATCAATCCGTATGATGAATTCGCCGTCGAAGAAGGTTTAAAAACGAAAGAAAAATTAAAAGAAGGCACAGTGACGGTGGTTACCGCAGGTCCGGACCGCGCGGTGGAAGCTTTAAGAACCGCTGTCGCAATGGGTGCAGATAACGCTATCCATGTGAAGATGGATGCGCCGAATGCTGATACTTATCTCGCTGCAAAAGCACTCGCAGAAGTCTTGAAAAAAGAAAATGCTTCGATTGTGTTTACGGGCAAACAAGCGATTGACGATGATCAAGCAGCTCTGGTTTCTTTTGTCGCTGAACTTTGGAATGTTCCCTCGGCAACGGTGATTGTAAAAGTCGATGTCTCTGCCGATAAAAAATCCGTTCAGGTCCAACGCGAAGTCGAAGGCGGAACGAAATTTGTGATCGACTGCCCTCTTCCGGCAGTTTTGGGACTGGATAAAGGAGTAAACACTCCACGTTACGCCAGTCTTCCGGGAATCATGAAGGCGAAGAAAAAAGAAATCAAAACCTATCAGCTTGCAGACTTAGGTTTAGGCAGTGAATCGCCCAAAACAATCGATTCGAATTTCCAACTTCCTGCAGAAAGAGCCGCTGGCAAAAAACTTTCTGGGGATGCGGGAGCCCAAGCAGCCGAACTCGTAAAACTTCTTCGCGAAGAAGCCAAAGTCATCTAAGGAGAATCACATGGCGAATATTTTTATTGTTGCAGATCATAAAGACGGACAACTCAAAAGAGTCACTCTTGAACTTCTTTCAGAATTTCAAAAACAAGGCGCCGATCCGGTGGCGGTTGTTTTAGGAGGCCCTGAAGGTCAAGCGATTGCCGATACTTTGGCAAAATCGGCGAGCAAAGTCGTCTTCTTAGAAAATGCAGGACTGACTCAGTACACGAATGAAGCGTATGCAAATGCACTGCATGCTTATTTGTCAAAACAATCGCCTCATATCGTCGCGACGGGTGCTACGTCCACCGGGAAAGATTTTTTGCCTCGTTTGGCGGCAAAGTTTGCTGTCGGAATTGCAGTCGACTGTACCGAATTTAAATTAGGCGGGGATAAAGTCACCGTTCAAAGACCCGTATACGCGGGAAAATGTTCGAAGACGGTTGAATTTGCGGGAACTCCTGCCGTGTTTTCAGTTCGTCCCAATGTCTTGCCTGCGAACAATGCAGCGAAATCGGGAACGGTAGAAAAGATTGCGGCCGATATCGGTCAAGTCCGTTCCAAAATTTCGAGTGTCATGGCAGCGGCTTCCAAAAAAGTGGAGCTCACCGAAGCCGACATTATCATCTCGGGCGGAAGATCACTCAAGAGCGCAGACAATTTTAAAATCCTCTTTGATTGCGCCTCCGTTATTGGAGCTGCGGTTGGAGCTAGCCGCGCAGCGGTCGACGCAGGTTTTGCGCCCCACGACATGCAAGTCGGTCAAACCGGAAAAACCGTGAGTCCGAAACTTTATATCGCTTGCGGAATTTCAGGTGCGATTCAGCATTTAGCCGGAATGCGCACTTCGAAAGTCATCGTCGCTATCAATAAAGATCCCGAAGCGCCGATTTTCCAAAAAGCCGACTACTCCATCGTAGGCGACCTTTTCGAAATCATCCCAAAGCTGACGGAAGAATTCAAAAAGCTCAAAGCTAGCTCGTAAAAATACGTCATCGTAGCTTGCGTTGTTTATTGGTGCTTCGTCATTGCGAGGGTGCGTAGCACCCGCGGCAACCTTTCCAGCTCTGCGTACAAAGGTTGCCGCGGGTGCTACGCACCCTCGCAATGACACGCACTTTACTCCCCAAAATTCCTTAAAACTTCTCAGAGCGTTTTACGTATTCCGCGATCGCGACGGTAAATCTTTGGTGTAGTGCTAAAGATTTTTCGAAGCCAGAATACTTGACGCCGTCCCATTCTCGAATGGGAAAAATCTCACGCACACTGCTGGCCGCAAAGACTTCGCGACAATTTCGGAAGACTTCCAAGGGAAAACAGCCCTCGATGACTTTCGTATCTTTTTTTGCGATTTCGATGAGATATTTTCGAGTGATGCTGTTTAAAATCCCGACATCGAGTGAAGGCGTGAGGAGCTCGCCGGCTTCATTCCATCCAAACACCGAAAACGTTGTGCCCTCGGCGACATTCCCTTCAGCATCGCAAAGAACGCCATCATCGGCTCCACGGGCTCTCACATCTTGTAATGCTAATAGGCTATTCAGGTAGTTACTCGTCTTAATGTCAGGGTCTTGCGCCTTCACCGAATTTCGAACAATTTTTGAAGTGAGAAGCCGAATCCCCGCTTTGCGAGTGGCATCGAGCGCAGTCGGCAAAGGTTGAGTAAAAATAACGAGGTTGGGTGCTGCAGTCTCAAACTTTTCAAGCCCCACCCCATCAATACACCCGCGGGTGACGTAAATTCTAAAATACGCGTTGTCTTTACCATAAGCTTTGAGAAGGCTGAAAAGTGCGTTTTTTAAAAACTCTTCCGTCCACGGAAACGAAATAGAGAGTTTACCGGCCGATTTTTTCAGTCGGTCGAAATGGTCTTTCAAAAAGAGCGGGCATCTCGAAACGGTCTTCCCGGTTTCATACACTCCATCGCCGAACAAAAATCCTCGGTCAAAGACTGAAATAAACGCATTTTCGGGACTTAAAATTTTTCCATTGATTGAAACCAGTGCATCCATGGAATCGAGGCTAACCGATTTGACTTTAAGGGGCAAATTCTGGGATAGCTTAGTTCGAATGGATTTGCAGCACCTCGTTTTTAATTTCTTTTTTTACCTCGCCGGTGGAACTTTTATTTCTCTCGGATTTTTGAAGCAAACTAGCGTCGGAAGTCGCTATTTTATTTACCACGGCGGCGGCGCTTTTGTGATTGCGCTGTGTAACTACCTCTTTGTCGGAAAAAGTCATCTTTCCCGCGACGCGAGTCTCTGGTATCTCGCTTTCACTGTCTTTTGCCTGATTTTTTCTTTCACAGTCACGAAATTTCGAAAAACTTCGATCGTCTCTTACTTTATGGGAACACTTTGTGTTCTCGCCGCGGTTATTATCAACGGCTTGGACAGTGCTCCGCCAATGCAAGCTTATCCATTCGTGATCAACGCCCTGCTCTCGACTTTGCTCTTGGGTTTCACTTTAAATGCGATGATGCTCGGTCATTGGTATCTCATCCAACCCGACTTACCGATTATTGAATTGAGACGTCTCACACTTCTGATGCTGATTCTAATGGGGGTGAGACTTCTTTATTCGGTCTATCCGATCCAAGCAATCTTAGGCGACAAAACTGAAGCCGAAATTTATCACTACCTTCTTTCGACCTCCTCCGGGATTTTTCTTTTAATGCGGTTTACTTGGGGGACGATTGCACCGTTAGTCTTCGGATTCTTAGTTTGGAAGACGGTAAAAATCAGTTCTACCCAGTCGGCGACAGGGATCTTGTATGTCGCTGTGTTGTCGGTGATTACCGGCGAGATTCTAAGCCTTTATCTTTCACAGTACCATGGCATCTCTCTCTAAAACGATTGAGACATTCTGCCCACACTGCCAGGAGTTGGAGTCAGCATCGGGAGAAGGAGATATCCAGCGCATCCGTTGCACAAAATGCTCGCAGTCTCTCTTCCAAAACTGTACGGACGATTTCCTAAGTCACAGGACACTGAATCAATGTGCGGCCTGCGGATGTACCCATCTTTTTAGACAAAAAGATTTTAACAGGCGTTTAGGTGTTGCGATTCTCGTGGTGGGAGTGGTGCTTGCCTTTTTTACCTACGGCATTTCGCTTCTCATCGTAACAGTAGTGGATTTGATTTTTTATTCTCGCGTCAAAGAAGTGGGCGTTTGCTATCAATGCAGCGCGATTTACCGAGGATTTCCGACAGCAAAAGACCTCGAACCCTTTCAACTTTCTCTACACGATCACTATCGCATTAAAGTTTAAAAAGTACCGCCGCCGTTGCCATTAATATGTGGGAAACCTCTGAAAGGTTCGCGAGATTCACGTTGTAAGAGATCGCGTGTCTGATTTTCATTGAGAGGCGCGTTCAGCCCTTGTTTCAGATTGCAAAAACGATTGTCAAAAAGCTTACGAGAGAGCCCATCTTTTCCGACGAGTCGGTCGGCCGCTTGTTCGCTAATGCCAAGTTCCTGAGCCGCGACTTTTGCGGTCACAGGTTTCTCGTAGGCCGCTCTCACTTTAGGAATCAAAGGAACACCGCCCTTTGCCCCATTGGGACCACGGGATTCGGGATTGCTAGCCGCAGCCTGGGTTCCTTCAGGAAAACGATACCAGGAGCCAGTGTCTTTTTGAGAGTTAATAAAAATATCACTGTCAAATTTTGCGCGTTTTCCGTAGGTTTTATTATCCGTGAAAAAATCTTTATGTTTGAGAAGTCTTCTTCCCAGACTGTCCACAAAAGGCACAAGCTCTGTCTGAGGGAAAGTTCTCGGGTCATTATAAAAGTCCGTATAAGGAGCACCAGGATTTTTGATTTTTTGGACTTCTCCACCAATAAATCCATCATTGTGACAATCGAGGCAACTAACTCCGGCGCGAATCGCAAGACCCGTGACACCGCCATGGGCAATTTCTGCAGGAGCGGTATTAATTCGTTTTCCGTCTGCGTTAAATAAATAACTCTGCATAAAACCATTCTGTCCGAGACATAGCCACTCTTCCGCTTCATGATTATATAAAATTCCTTTTTCTCTTAAATCACGAGAAGCTGATTCAATTCCGGGAGGAGCAAAGTCTTGAGTGTCTAAGCTGCGGTAGCAAGAACTTAAAGCTTGTCCCCCGATAGCCACGTTTTTTAAGGTCTGCACGTCTAAAACTCGTTGTTCAGAGGGAGAAACACCCGATTCGGAACCTAAAATCGCAAGCTTGTTTCCGATGGTTTTTGTTTTATCGGTTTCCATCCCAAGAATCTGCGCGAGATCTCTTGAGTTATCAGGAGCTCCCAGAATTCTATAGTAAGCACCCGGATCCGAAGTAGCCGAGATTAAACTGCTGAGTCGAATGCGTCCCGTACACTGAGAGCTGGGGTCGGATTGGGCGATCAATGCTAAAGCATCCGGTCTAAAAAATTGCCCAAGATTCAACTCCACCTTACCGTTAACGACTTTCGCGGGAGGAATTTGGAGTTTAAACCGAGTTTGCAAAGTATTTAAAAGAAAGTTTAAAGCTGCAAGGGCTGCTTTTCGACGTTCTTCGAGTGGCAATTGATTAAACCCAGGAGAGTTTGATTCTAAATCAAACGCATCGAGGTCGACCACCATCCGTCCGTTACTGATTCCGCCGTTAGCGACTAGAAATCGGTTCACCGCATTGGCTTGAGCGCCATTAAATTTATCCAGGTTCTTCAAATAGAATTCACGTAAGTGACGAACGGTTTCTGCTTCGGGTCTCACAAACGTTCCAACTCGAGGATCAAATGCCGCAAGTTCTCCATTTCCTAAAATCTGAAGTTTTCGAATAATCCCTTGGGACGTTCGTTCGATCAGATTATTGCCCGCTTGTTGAAGCTGGGAAAATCCAATAACGTCTTTAACATCTTTTAAGTCCTGATTTCGATCAAAGACATTGTTAAAGCGATTATTTGGAATATTAAATCCGAAACCCTGGCCTCTTCCAAAGGCGGCAGCGTTGAATTGGTTAAAGCCTTGACGATTAAAGTTGAAACCAAATTGAAGGGGGTTGGCTTGTCGGCCGAAGACTTGACGTCTTCGGAACGCTTCAGCAAACGAGTTTTCGCTGACAAGAAATTGCAATGCAATTCCTAGTAGGAATAACCCCCATAGCTTTCTGCTTCCGCGTGACCGCATCGTCATTCACCCAATAAATGGTATTGATAACCATCAAAAAAATTATAAAACTGCTTACAAAATAGAGATGCAGATTCCAAGCCAGGCACGCCTAAACCCGCGCAGACACTCAGAATATCTCACACCTAGAGGGAGTTAAGGGCCTGTATTCTACAAACCCACGGTAGAGAATACAGAAGCTTTTCTGTAAATTGTCTAGCCACCTGTAACCCCATATTCGACACCAATTGCAAAGCCCGCATCACATTCATAATAATCGAACCTGGTTTCCATAGCGAGGGACACAGCGACGGGGAAAAATGATTAAGGGCTAAGGGAACAAGGATTAATCCTTATTTCCTTAGCCCTTAGATCGGGGGGGGGACAGGAATCGTTAAAATCTATTGCAATGGGATAACGTTAAAATTACCCGTACGGTTTATTTGTTGCATTTGAAACTGAGTCTCTGGGCTCACACTTTGAAGCTGGCCACCAAAAAACTGACCATTTGAGTAATTCAATTGCTGTCGAATTCCAAAGCTATTGATACCGTTTAACTCGAAAAACCGGCCTTGATTATCCACTCCGATATTCGGCGCAATCGCAAGTCTTTGAAGCGCTCCCGTCGGATCGACATTTAAACTGGAGAGAACATCTCGGGGCTGACGGCCTAATCCAAAAGGATCATTGATATTCACTCGCTCATCATTTCTTCTAAAATTACTAAAAGCGCTGAAATTATTTAAGTTCAAAAAGTTAAACCCGCCATTAGCAAACACAAAATCATTCACAAATCGATTTCGATTTCCTACTCGGTTGACCGCAACTCCGCGTCCACGTCTTCCAAACGCACGACGTCTAGCTTCTGCACTTTCTAAAACAAGCACATGCAAAATCGAAAATATCAGCAGGAACAAAACGGCTTTTCTTCCACGTTGAACTTTCACCATAAAAACAACCTCCACAGATTCGTGGTCTTGATTTAATGATTTTATTTGCAACGCAAGTGCCAAGAATTTCCTACCGCGCGTAAGAGGAGAAAAAGTATTGAAACTCGACGAGTATTCTCAAGAATTCAATCGAAAATCAAAAAAGATGAAGCAACGTGAATACGTAGATTCATTCGCGTCACTCACAAAAAGATCGTCACAATTGCCACAATCGGTCGGGGTAAAAACTTGAAATTGTGGGATCCTCTCTCGTTAGAGAGATTTCTTCGGGATGCATGGACATGGCGCTGCGGATTAGAGCGTTGCTATCTAGCGGTCCAGGACCGCCAATGGTATGGACCCCGCTCTTTCAAAACCCCAACAGAGGGGA
>CALCZU010000097.1 GCA_937903155.1 uncultured Bdellovibrionales bacterium | reverse complement strand
AAGCAATCTCGCCGATAACATGAGCGCTCTTTTGCAGCGAGATTGCTTCGTCGCTCCGCTCCTCGCAACGACGGAGGCAACGAAATTCTTTGCCGCTTATTTCGGTAGCAACCCTAATGCCGCTTCGGCGGTGAGGGGTTTGCCGGTGAATTTTCGAGTGAGTTCAAGGTAATCCCATTCGATGCCGGGAGCGAAGTAGATTTTTTTCAGTTTGTCGCCCAGCGGTTTGGAGCGATACGAAGTTTTGAATTCTTTTTGAATGGATTGGTAGAATTGTTGAACCATAATGAGTCCAATCGCGTAGTTTTGAACGTAAATGGGCGCCATCACAAAGTGGTCCACATCCCAGTCGACATATTCAGGCGCAATATCAACGCCCCACCATTCTTGATGCATTTTGGACCAAAGTTTCGCTAAGTCTTGGTCGGGGTTCAAATACACTTCGTGTTCGAAGTCGCTGAAATAAGCTTGCCTTAAAAGCACGAAAGCTTGTTCTAGTTTCTGCGCTTCGACGTGCTTCTTTAAAACTTGCGCGAGTTCCTTCGGAGTCGCTTTGACGTACTCGGGAAGGATGGTTCTTAGAAATTCTTCGCTTCCGGCCATTCTTTCGGTCGTCATTGCAATCGCTTCGGTTTCTACGCTCCCAATCCCTCTTAAAGCGGCAATCGGCTGACGGACTTCTCCGAAATGAATGGCATGCCCTAATTCATGAATCACTGTACTGACATCTGACCAGACAACGGGCTTTTTTAAATTCGCGAGGAAACGAATATCCATTTTGGGTTCGGCAATGAGGTTCGCTTTTGCATCCACTCTGGGAAGCATCACTCCCATCGCAAAAGCGTGAGTGTTTTTACCGGAGCGTGGGTAGAGATCCATTTGAAAATGGTAGCTATCAATCTCAATTCCGAGTTCTCGATAAAATTTGCGGGCAATTTCCAGAGCGGCAGTTTCAGGAATCTCTTTTAAATATTCATTGATTTCACCAGAAGCGCTCTTCTCTCTTAAAAAACGCATGTCCCACCCTTCGACTTTTGACAAACCTTCTTTTTTAGCGAGTTGTTTGAGGGCGGCGGCGGCACGAGGTGCGAGTTTTGTTTTGATCTCTTTCACCAAGTTTAAATAGTTTTCGAGATTTAGCTGACTTCTAAAAAATCGGTACTCGTAGTAGTTTTTGAAACCAGCGAGTCTTCCTTCTTCATTGCGCGACTTCACCAATTCCTTAAAGTTCCATTCAGTCCACTTCTGCGATCTTCCGGAATTATAGGCTTTGTAAAGTTTTTCGCGTTGTGACCTATCCTTGATAGCCCCCATCTTTTTCGCATAAATGGCTTTCGAAACAGGCTCTTTTTCGTCGGGAAGCTGAATGCGGTACGCATTACTCTTACTGATCAAAGCATCCTGCTTGTCTTGGTTTTCTTTCTCTTTTTTGACAACGGCATCGTTCATCAGAATCGTGGTTTCGAGGAGCTGCTTAATGCGAGGCATCTTTGTTTTGAGGGGACAGTCTTGTTCGGATAAGTTTTTTGATGCTTCAAAAACTGCCAAAGCATTTTTCAAGATCTCTTGATCGTAAACAACCTTCTGTTGCTGGGCAAAAAGCTCTGACATTTTTTCGGAAGACGCCTTCGGATCTGCAGCTTCGACCTTCCATTGCTCGATTTGATAATCTCGAGCGATTTTATCGATTCGGTCCTGATAGCTATCTAAATCTTTTAAAACAAAGGTTTGAATCGCTTCGCATGATTGAAGGGGGATGCTTCCTAGTGCGCTTTCGTGCTTCACAACCGAAGAAGAGCACGCGCCAATGGCCACAATCGAAATGAGTGTCAGTAGATTTTTCATTGATCCCCCAATTTTTTTTAAGACATAAAAGGATAACGGTAGTCGCTCGGGGGTGAAAATGTTTCACTCACGGTTCTGACCGAGACCCATCTTAAAAGATTGAAAATGCTTCCCGCTTTGTCATTCGTACCTGAAGCACGGCTTCCCCCAAACGGTTGTTGCCCCACGACTGCACCCGTTGGTTTGTTATTAATATAAAAGTTGCCTGCGCTATGAGACAGAATGCGAGAAGCGATATTAATCGACTCGCGATCTTGCGAAATGATAGCCCCCGTCAAAGCATAAGGCGAAGTCTCATCGCAGATTTTCAAAGTCGCTTCGTAGTCTTTATCGTCGTAAACATATAAGGTTAAGACGGGCCCGAAAAGTTCTTCACACATCGTGCGATACTTTGGATCTTTGACTTCGATAACCGTCGGAGCGATGAAGTATCCTTTGGAATCATCGCATTTTCCTCCCGCAATGACTTCCGCTTGAGGAGACGCTTTAGCTTCATCGATATATTTCTTTAAACTTGTAAAAGATTTCTTATCGATCACAGCCGACATGAAGTTTTTAAAATCGGTAACATCGCCTTGTTTGATACTGTTGACTTCAGAAACCAATTTATCTTTTAGATTTTTCCAAAGACTTTTTGGAATATAGGCTCTTGAAGCCGCACTGCACTTTTGTCCTTGGTACTCAAAAGCCCCGCGAACAAGTGCCGTCGCAACCACGTCGACATCTGCGGACGCGTGAACAAAAACAAAATCCTTACCGCCTGTTTCTCCAACGATTCGCGGATAGCTGCGATAGGTTTTGATATTTTCGCCAATCGTTTTCCACATTTCCTGAAACACGCCTGTGCTTCCGGTAAAATGGACTCCGGCTAAGTCTCGGTCTTTCAAAACGAGGTTTCCGATCATAGCGCCACTGCCAGGAATAAATTGAATCACTCCGGGAGGAAGACCCGCTTCATGCAAAAGCTTCATAATGAAATAGCTCGAATAAATCGAAGTCGATGCGGGTTTCCACAAAGAAACATTTCCCATCAGTGCAGCAGAAGTCGGAAGATTTCCGGCAATCGAAGTAAAGTTAAATGGTGTCACTGAGAAAACAAATCCTTCCATCGCGCGAAATTCTAATTGGTTCCATTGTCCCTTTGCCGAGTTCGGCTGCATCGAATACATTTGCTCTTGGAAATGCACATTGAATCTAAAAAAATCGACGAGCTCGCAGGCCGCATCGATTTCAGCTTGATAACATGTTTTACTTTGCCCCAGCATCGTCGAAGCATTTAAAATAGGACGATACTTCGTCGCAAGAAGTTCTGCCGCTTTTAAAAAGATGGCGCTCCGCGCTTCCTGTCGCATCAGAGACCAGCTTTTCCACGCTTCCCTACTTCCCGTGATCGCTGCACGGACTTCTTCTTCTCCGGCAGTGTGAAAAATGCCCAGCTTATGTTGATGATCGTGGGGAACGATCATGTTCTCAGTCTTGCCAGTGCGGATTTCTTTTCCGTTGATGATGACCGGCACTTCGATTTCAGTACTCAAAAATTCTTTTAGCTGCGATTTCAGTGTTTTTGTTTCGTCACTTCCCGGTAAGTAATTCAATACGGGTTCGTTCGCAGGAAGAGGGGATTTCGCGTTCATATTGTGCATGGGGGACTCCTTAAATCGAAGGATGATGTTACGGGCAGAGTGGATTTTAGGCAATAAAAAAGGCCTTTCACCTCGAGGAGATTGAAAGGCCTTTTCATAAAACTTTTAGATTTATTTTTTCTTCTTTTTGGCGCGGCCCTTACGAGAAAGTTTTGCTTGAGAAACATCCCCCTGTTTATCGATGAAATAAAGAAAACCCGCTACTTTTTTAACAGCAGCTTTCACGACGGTTTGAGGTTTCACTTTGGAAGGTTTTCTTCCTCTACCCATTTTAGCTCTGCCCACATTACCTTTTTTATCTAAGTAATATAGCCAGCCCTTTTCTTTTTTAATGCCAAGCTTTGCGACTTTAGTTGCCATTTATCCTCCAAAAAAAAGTTTTCGAGACATCTGATTTTACGATGTCGCACAAGGATTTCAAGCCCCAAAAGATGAATTCGCTAAAACTTCCATTGCGGTAAGCTAAAGGTGTTTTGCCTTGACTCGACCGCCCCTACGCGCTCTGTGACAAAGCCACGAAATCCCATTTTTTTGCCTTCTTCAGAAGAAAGCTGAGTCTCTTTAGGAAGAAAACCCACTGTAATCGGTCGGGCGAGTCTCTGTTCAGCGAAAGCTTTCGAACCTTGAATCCACGAAGGTGACTGCGACGCTAGGTGAATTCCCCACTCAAAATACTGCGGGTTTAAGTCTGTGAGGTTTCCCCAAGTCAGGTAATATGACTCTGGACCAATCTTGGTAATAGGCAAAACACCCAATTCTTTTCGAAGTGCATCGTAGCGAGCCTCCGCCAAATCCGGATTGGTGGCAAAAAGGCTCCGCCAATCTCGGAATTGTGATTCCGAGAGAGCCGTGGGATGTTCTTTGAGTAGCCACTGCATCTCTTCGAAGAGTGGCAGACGGTTCGTCCCCATACATTCCGGTTGCATAAAAACTGTGCACGAGAGAGAGAGATTTTGAATTAAAGGCAAAGCGTGCAACTGAAAGTTTTTTCGAGGATGTGTAAAGCACAGCGCGCAAAGCCCTTTCGCTTTTCCTTTTTCATTCTTTTCGATGAGCTCCGACAACAAGACAAAGTCATAGTATTTTTTTGTCTCGGACAAGTTGGCCTCGAATGCTTCGAGTGAGCTCTCTTCAAGAAAGTCATAGACGAGGACAATTGAATTGCGGGGTCCGAATAACATCTAAACCGTTTTAGAAAATGTGACGGCACTTTGTTTGAGATAAGCATCAAACACCATCGCGATATTACGAACAAAAAGTCGCCCTAACTCCGTCACTTTTAATCCTTTTGAATCCTGTGTTAAAAGACCGTCTGATTTCAAACCCTCTAGCTGATTCAACTCTGCTAGGAAATCTTTTTCGAAATCCGCTCCAAATTTTTCTTTAAAATCAGAGAATTTTAATTCGAACTGACACATTAGCGACAAGATAATCCACTTACGCTGTCTGTCGTCTTCTGTGAATAAAACCCCACGAAATGTGGAAAGACCTTTTGCTTCTACTAAATCTTCATAAGGCTTTGGTTTTCGTTCATTTTGAAAATAGGAATCGCCCACTTCTCCAATGGCTGAAGCACCAATCCCGATCATTCCGGCGCCGTGTTTAATCGTGTAACCCTGGAAATTTCGGTAGAGCGTTTTCTTGTCGAGGGCTTTGAAAAGCTCGTCTTCTTCCACCGCAAAATGATCCATACCGACGGTGCGGTAACCGTTTTGAGTCAGTCTTTCGAAAGCTCTCGAAAAAATTCGAATTCTTTCATCTGCTTCGGGTCGGGGAAGAACATCCAAGATTTTCTGATGCGAAAGCATTTGGGGCAGATGCGCGTAATTGTAGAGCGCAATCCTATCGGGCCGGATTCGAATCACAGATTCAATCGTCTTCTCAAAGCTGGCAAGTGTTTGGTGAGGGAGCCCATAAATCAAGTCAAAATTGATGCCTTTAAATCCGAGCTCCCGACAAAATTTGAGCATATTTTCAGTTTGCTCTAAAGGTTGGATCCGATTCACCGCTTCCTGCACCTGCTTTTCAAAGTCCTGAACTCCAAGACTGACGCGGTTAAAACCCAACTCACGTAAAAGTTCGAGTTGAGGGTAGCTCGTCACTCGAGGGTCGATCTCAATACTGACTTCCGCGTCGTCATCCAACTGGAAATAATTGAGTGTGCCTTTTTGGAGAAGAGAAATTTCGTCGAGACTTAAAAAAGTCGGCGTTCCTCCGCCCCAAGCAATGTGCGAAAGCGACTGTTTGTGCCCTAAAATCTGATAAACGCTTTCCATTTCTTTCAGAAGACTTTGGACGTACCCGATACTGCGGCCATGATCTTTTGTGATCTGGATATTGCAACCACAGTAATAGCAAAGCGATTCGCAAAAAGGGATGTGCACGTACAAAGCCACAGGAAGTTTTGAGTCTGGGAAACTCTTTTTCAAAAAACGCTGGTAGTCTTCGATTCCGACTTTTTCATTCCACTGCGGTGCCGTAGGGTAGGAAGTGTAGCGAGGGCCCGAGACAGAATACTTCTGAACGAGGCTCAAAATTTCTGAGTTCAGTTCCAAGGTTTTCTCACTTCGCTTAGGTAAGCTTTTACGTTTTCAACTGGCGTTTTCGGCAAAATTCCATGTCCGAGATTCATAATCATCGGTTTTTTAATTTCAACTGCTTCCTTCCACACTCGATGCGCTTGCGCGCGTACCGTTTTTTCATCGGCGTCTCTCAAAATCATCGGATCGAGATTGCCTTGAAGAAATTGTTTAGGCAGGGCATACGAAAAAATTTTCAAAGAACTATTCGAATCGACTCCAATCCCGTGGCTTTCGACCTTCGAAAGTAAGGGAAGAAGATGACTCGCCCCTTTTCCAAAGTAAATTTTAGGAGTGTCAATTTCCGAAAAGATTTGATTCAGCGTTTTTAAATAGTACTTTTCAAAAAACCATTCTGGCATTTCAGAAACCCAAGTATCAAAGAGCTGAACCATGTCGGCGCCACTCTTTGTCTGACCTTTGAGATAAAGTGCGGTAGATTTACCTAAAAGTGAGAGAGCTTCAGACAGGCTTTCGGGATCGCGGTGCATCCAAGCTTTGATCTTTGAAAAATCATTTTTTCCACGGCCTTCGACCAGATAAGTGGCTACAGTCCACGGAGCCCCCGCAAATCCGATGAGCGTTTTATCTGCAGGCATTTGCTTACGACACATCGAAAGCGCTTCGCCCACAAATCCCGTGTGCTTCAAAAAATCAAACTCTTTAAAAATCTGAAAAGCGTTTAAATCCGTGAGGGGGTTTTCAACAACCGGGCCTACTTTTTCTTCCATTCTCACAGGAATCTGCAGACCATATGGAAGGGTCAAAATATCCGAGAAAAAGATGACTGCATCGACATCGAGTTCATTCATCGGCAAAAGACTCACTTGACTCGCTAACGACGGGGTCGCGACCATTTCCCAAAAAGAATGATCTTTTCTGATCTCTCGATATGAGGGGAGAAACCTTCCCGCTTGTCGCATCATCCATACCGGAAAACGTCCCGTTTCTTCTCCTGTAATATGCTTGATTAAAAAAGGTTTCATTGAGGCCTCGTTGTAAATTTATAACCCGCGCCGCGGATAGAATGGATATATTTGGGATGCGCTGAATCCTCTTCAAAAACTTTTCGTAAGCGCACAATAAAGTTATCGACGGTCCGAGAAGACGGAAAAACATCGTAACCCCAGACCTTATCTAGGATTTCATCTCGACTCACGACTTCGCCCTGTCGCTCGATTAAAAGTTTCATGAGCATCGCTTCTTTTTGCGAAAGTGAAACACTTTGCGAGCCGTTACGGGCTTCGTAGCGTGTAAAATCAACACTTCTTTCGTCCCAGGTAAAAACGGAATGGTTTTGTGGTAAACGGTCATACCACGTCGTTCGCTTTAAAATGCCAGAGACTCTCAGTAAGAGTTCGTCCATTTCAAAAGGTTTTCCTAAATAGTCATCTGCTCCTGCTCGTAAACCTTGAACGCGGTCAGGGGATTCCGAAAGTGCCGAAAGGATTAAGACAGGGACATGCGGCCGGGTTTCTCGCAGCTCGCGACAGAAATCGAGCCCTGACTTCTCACCCGCTAACATCACGTCCACGATGTAGAGATCCCAATGGCGACTCGGAACTTTTTCGGCCGCATCAAACTCTTCGACCTCATAGCCGTGGTTTTTAAGCTTTTGAGTGACAAGCTCCCGAATGGTTGGGTCATCTTCAATGAAGCAAAGGCGAGCCATTTCAGAGAGTTCCTCCATAGAGAGGAAGATGAACTTCAAACGAGCTTCCCATTTTTCCAGTATCCGCAAGCTTTAAAACTCCGCGGTGTGCTTCCACAATGAGACGAGAAAGGTAAAGACCTAACCCGGTCCCCGGAATGCGCTTCACGGAAATACCTCGATAGAATCTATCAAAAATCTTTTCAGACTCTTTCGCCGTAATTCCGGGTCCGTTGTCCGAAACTGTTAAAATGACCTCGCGAACCGTCTTTTGGATCTCAACCGTGACCTTTTTCTCGGTCTTGTCATTGTAGTAAACCGCATTTTCTATCAGACTTTGCACGGTGTTTTGCAAAGCTAAAAAGTCCGCTTTGACGATCGATTCTCCATCCATTTTCAACAGAACTTCGACCCCATGGGATTTAAAAAGGGGATCCAGGCGTTTCACCACTTGCTTAACGACTTCGTCCAAAGCCACCTCATCAAAAACGAAATGACTTGCTTCAATCCGGTTTAAACTAATCGCTTTTTCGATAATCGAAGCGAGCCTTCTCACCTCATCCAAAGACAATTTGAGTTCGCGCGAGAGCGCTTCTTCTTTACCCGCTTGGCTAGCGTACTTCTCAATAATACTTTCAAGTCTGAGTTTGAGCGCGGTGAGAGGAGTTTTTGACTCATGAGTTAGAATTTCAGAAAAATTTCTCTGAATCTCGAGCGTTTTCTGTTCGAGTTTCAACGACCGGAATAAAAGATAAAGCCCAAAGCAGATCAGGATTAGAAAAGTAATCCCCTCGGATAAGAACATCATCTTCGAGTGAAAATAACGCTCATTGATCGCATTCTGATTGCCTAAAAGGGGAATCAAACGCGTTTCAAGTTGAGCCACTTTGTCGACGGTACGCAAAAAAGCGGTCGTCCACCAGATTACTTGCATCAGGATCAAAACTGAGACCGCAACAAAAAGCGCTCTCCATTTTTTATTCCGATTCAGCTCAGGCATCTCTCAAATCTTTCCAAAGTTCTTTCCAAAACTTCTTCCGTATGCTGGGTAGACGTGAAACAAACTTCGTAAGGCGATGGCGGAAGGTAAACGCCTTCGTCCAAGAGTTTTAAGAAAAGCTGACTGTATTTTGCTTTTCCGCTCGTCGTTAGCTCCGGCGGGAACGCCTTTGAGCTTCGCTCGAAATTAAACCAAAAGAGAGAACCCATCTGCAAAAGCTCGGCCTTATCTCCCAGCATTGCTTGAAGACGGGCGCAGAATTGTTTCGTGACTTTTTCAAGCGTCTCGTACGGCGGATTCGAAAATAGAATTTTCAAAGTGGCAATCCCCGCGGCAACGGCCAAAGGATTTCCAGAAAGCGTCCCTGCTTGATAGACTTCACCGACGGGAGCTAAGACTTCCATCACCTCTTTTTTGCCGGTGACGGCAGCAAGAGGAAGCCCGCCCCCAATAATTTTCCCTAAGGTGACGATATCGGGTTTCAGATCATATTTTCCGGCAGCTCCCGAGAGCCCGACTCTAAACCCGGAAATCACTTCGTCAAAAATCACAAGACTTCCGTTTTGTCTTGCGAGCTGAAAAATTTTCTCGAGTTCTGATTGAAGAGGAATTCGAAGTCCATAGTTCGCGGGAACCGGCTCTAAAATCACCGCCGCGATTTGATTTCCGTGTACTTTAAACGCAGTTTCAATTTCTTCAGGCGAATCTAGTCGGCAACTGATCGTATCTTGAACAATACTCGCCGGAACGCCACTCGAAGAACTCTCTGAGAGAGTCGCAACACTGCTTCCTGCTTTGGCTAAAAGCCCATCGCTATGTCCATGGTAACAGCCTTCGAACTTTAAAATCTTATTTCTCTGAGTTTTGCCGCGCGCAATACGAATCGCTGTCATCACCGCTTCGGTTCCGCTACTCACTAGCCTTACCGCTCCCATAAAAGGATAGGCTTTTAAAATGAGTTCTGCGAGTTCGATCTCTTTCGGATGACAGGCACCAAAACTGGAAGCTTTATGAACTTGTTCTTGAATCGCCGCGACCACGGGCTCGGGTAAGTGCCCCGCAATGTGTGGACCAAAGGAAAGACAGAAATCGATGTATTCATTTCCGTCGACGTCGTAAAGATACGGTCCTTTGGCTTTTTCAAAATAAACAGGCGTGCTTCCCACACCGCGAAACGATCGGACAGGGCTATTGACTCCGCCCGGAATTATTTTTTGTGCTTTTTCAAAAAGCGCTTTTGATTTTTCATACGATCTTTTCATAAAAACCATCCGTTTCTGGCACCAGGGCTCGCAAAATACGTAATCACGATATCCGCTCCTGCCCTTTTGATCGCCGTTAAGTTTTCCAGAGCCATTTTGTTTTCGTCGACAAGCCCACTTTTTGCGAGCTGCTTCACCATTTCGTACTCCGCACTTACGCTGTAGGCGACGACAGGCTTTGTTGAATTTTGTTTAAAGAGTTGGATGATATCGAGGTACGCTAAGGCGGGTTTTACCATCACCATGTCAGCGCCTTCGGTTAGATCAAGCTCAAGTTCGAGAAGTGCGTCTCGGCTATTTCGAAAATCCATCTGATAACTGTCTCGCCCTTTGAGTTTCACTTCGCCTTTGGGCGACGATCCGAGAGCTTCCCGAAAAGGACCATAGTAACTCGAAGCATACTTTGCGGTGTACGCTAAAATTCCGACATCTTGAAAAGCGGATGAATCCAAAACCTCACGGATTCTTCCGACTCTTCCATCCATCATGTCTGAAGGCGCTACGAAATCTACTCCTGCCTCAGCATGCACCCGCGCCATCTCGGCTAGGATATCCAGTGAACTATCATTATCGACTTGGTCCTCTCGAATCACGCCACAATGTCCGTGGGAAGTGTAAGGACAAAGGCAAACATCAGAAAACAATGTCAGATCTTTTCCGAATTGTTTTTTAATGTCTCGAATCGCCTGGGGAACGATCGACTGAAGGTGAGTTGCATCGCTTCCAACTTCATCTTTTTTATCGTTTTCAGCGCCACCAAAAAGGAGAAAACTTTTTACTCCGCATTCTAAGTCGGTTTCGATCTCTTTGAGCAGCTTATCGATTCCGTAGCGATGCACTCCGGTAAAATTCGTAATCGGTTCGACCGCATTTCGGTCTTTGCTTAAGAAATAAGGCTGCATGAGCGATGAAACACTCACGCGAGTTTCCGCAATCAGTTCTCGAATACTTTCGTTGCTCCGCAATCTTCGAGGACGATGGATCATAAGAAGAGTTCCCCTAAGTTTTCTATTTTTCCCTGTGGTAAGAGCATTGCATTCTGAAAACCTTTGGCATCTAAAGACTCTTTTGTGAAACTTCCCATCGCTGCGATTTTGAGGTGCGAGGGAAGCGAGATATTCGACAGGACGGCATCAACTGAACTCGGACTTGTGAATAAAAAGAGTTGGCTCTCTGATAAATCTTTCTGCGAAAATAACTCCGCAATGTTGTCTTTTGGAAACGTATCATATGTCGCCACAGTGATAACTTCGCAACCCAGTTCAGAAAGCTTTTGTTTTAACAGCGGTCTCGCTTGAGAACTTCCTGGGATTAAAATCCTCGGTTTGGAAAGGTTGTTCGAAATCATAAACTCAAATTCTTTAAGAAAATTTTCGGATCCGGTTTCGGTCGGATAAAAATCGGGCGTGTAGCCATCCATCTCCGCGGCTTCACATGTGCTCTCACCAATACAAGCGACCTGAGTTTCGACTGGTAAATCGGACTCTTGTGCGACCAGGGTTTCGGTAAAAAATTGAACCGCTCTGGGACTTGTGAAAAGAATCCAATCAAAAGGTCTTTCAACGGCTTCAGAAATTAACTTGGGATCGACATCGAGTCTCTTGTATTCCAAAACGGGGATGAATTTAAAATCGATGTCGTCAGGAGTTTCCCAATTTTTATGATCGCCGGTGACGATCACCTTATTTTTTTGCATCAATAGACTCCCAGAAATTTGCGATGGTTTTCTCGACGAGAGTTTGTTCCGACGCGTCACAAATGTCAAAACGCTGATAGCGTTTCCAGGCGCGGACGGGACTCGAACCTTTTTCTAAAGCTCCTAAAAAGGCATTTAAATTCAGATTGTTACCCTCTTGCCGTACCCAGACCCCAAGAGGCAGGGTACATCCTCCAAATAGGCCAGAAAGCACCTTTCGCTCAATCCGAGTGGCAGTCGCTGTTTTTTCATCATTGAGCTTGAAAAGCGCCTGTTTTAAGGCCTCCGGGCAGTCCTTACGAGCTTCGACTCCGAGGGCACCTTGTGCGGGTGCGGGAACGTAGCGCGTCGGATCTAACTTCACGACCGTCAGTCCGTCCAAATTCAACCTTAAGCGATTCAATCCCGCCGCCGCTAATACGACCGCATCGAATTTCTTTTCACGAACGGCATTTACGCGTGTGGGAACATTGCCTCTTAAAGGAAGGATTTCTGATTCGGGATAGTTTTCGCGAATCAAGGCTTCTCGTCTTAAAGAACTCGTTCCGACTTTGTCGCCCGATTGCAAGACATGGCCAGTTCTTAAAACTAAAACATCCGAAACCTCTTCTCGAGTAGGAATTGCCATGACCTGTAATTCGTCTGGTTGACGTGTGGGTAAATCTTTTAACGAATGAACTGCGAGATCGATTTGTTTTTTTAAAAGGGCTTCTTCGAGTTGCTTGGTAAAAAGACCTGGGGTTGCGCTTTCGATTTCGTAGAGCGGCGTCTTTCGGTTCTTATCGCCCTCACCCTCGATAAAGACGAGCGTTGTTTCCACGCCAATCGATTTGAGTTGAGATTGAACCCAACGGGATTGAGTTTGAGCCAAATCACTTTTCCGAGTCCCAAGCCGGTAAATCATACTCTGACTTCGTTTGAAACGACATTCCTCAAAACGGATTTTAAGTGTTCGCGCGAAAGGTGGAGGTTTCGGTTAAAAAGTTTTTCCACGAGCTTTTTGAGCTGGGCGTGCATTTCAACAGGGTATTCAGCTTCGATAAGCTTGAATGCAACTCCCATTTCGGATTCAAACAAAGGTTCGACCGAATTAAAATCTTTAAGAAGCGGCGCTTGTTTTTGCACGAGTAAAAACTCTTTGATCGCGGCTTCAATAAGATTTTCCGCTTCGCGCGTCGCTGAAAGGCGAGAAAGAGTATTTTGACCTGCTTCTTTTCTTAAGTCCTCGACGTGGCAAACTTCAATCGCATCGGATTCGAAAGGTACAAAATCGGGAGGTTCAGCAAAATCAAAAACCAATCTCTTCTGAGTTCCTAACTTGGCTATAAACTCTTTATCAAAAATCGCCTTTGGGCTCGAAGTCGCGGTGAAGAGATGCGAGAAGGCGTTAGGTGATTTCACGAAATCAGAAATCGAACGCAAAATACAATTTGCGGCTTCGGGATGGTTCTTCAGAAGCTCTGGAGTGCGATTCACCCAAGTTTTTTGAACTTCAGGATGATTTTTTTCGAGCCACTGCAAAATTAAAATCGTCATCGGACTTCGGCCGACAAGCACTGCTTCGCGAATAGGCACTTCTTTTTCTTTCGACTTCAAACGCTCTAAGCCTAAGCTTGCAACCGATACGGACTTTTCCGCAATATTGGTAGTCGAACGGATTTTTTTGGCCGTTTCAAACGCGAGATGGAAAGCGCGTTCGAGTCCTTTATCGAGCGGGATCTGACTTTCTTTCGAAAAAGCGACCGCTTCTTTCAACTGTCCTAAAATCTGCGGCTCGCCAATGACGAGAGACTCTAAGGAAGAAGCTACTCGAATCAAATGTCTGAGCGCCGCTTTTCCTTCAAAATGGTAGCCTTTGTAGAAAAGATTTTCCTCAACCCCTAAAGACAAGATCAATTTTTCAAACTGAGGTCGTAAATCGATAAAATAATCTTCGGCGGAGGTGTAAAATTCGACGCGATTGCAGGTCCAGAGATAAACAATGTCCTGAAAACCTAATTCAACGATCTTCTGCAAAGCCTCTCTTCGCACTTCGACCGGAATAAAAAATGGGCGTCGTTGTTCGGAATTCGAGCGCTTAAAATCAATTCCCCAGACGTGTAACTTCATAAGACTTCATTATACTGACCTCTAGTACAAAAGTGTCATCGGTATGTCACGCACAAATAACTAATCGCGTTATACCCGAAGATGCCAGAGCCAATCTGTAACCATTTTGAAATATTTACCAGAAGATACAACCTCGCGACATTTTGAGTGCGTAAAACATTTTTATTTATTTGGCATTCGATTTGCTCATATATCTGAACATGTTCTCTTCGCTAACTGAAGAGATTTAACTGAAGGAGTACGTATGAAAAAAGTAAAAACATTAGGGCTGGTATTCGGATTAGCTTTTGCTGCACTCACTGCAAATGTTGCAAAAGCAGACTCATTCGCAAATGGCGGCGGCTTCCATCCCCCTCATCATCATCCCTATCCACACTACAATCGTCTTGCTTGCAGCGCTAAAAATCTGAGAGGCCAAGTTTTCACAGCGGTTGGATTTGATCGCGGGAATGTTCAACGCAGAGCCGTTGAAGAATGTTACCGTGCAGGATCCCGTCAATGCCACGCTGCTGGTTGTAACGTTATTTATTAATTTTGTGCTTATAGGGAGCTGGAGTAAAACTTCAGCTCCTACGTTTTTTTGATTAACACACTGCATTTTACGATTGTGAGATTTTCTTCATATTTCCGGGTTTCCTTCCGATAAACAGTTAGATCTTTTTAACTGCCAGGGAGGCATCATGAGCTTAAATACCAAAATGGTACGCGATTCTTTCGAACTAACCCGTCCCATCCTCAATAAAGTCGTCGACCGATTCTTTGAAAACCTTTTCACTGACTTTCCATCGACCAAAAATTTTTTTAAACCCGAAATTACCGAATCTCAGAAGCAAGCGTTTTCAACAGGCCTAGTCTTTGTAGTCGAAAATTTAGACCACTCGGACAAGCTAGTCCCTTTCTTAAAAGAATTAGGCGCTCGTCACCAAAGCCATAATGTAGAAGAAAAAAATTACGAATGGATGGGCCAGACTTTTATGAAAACCCTCGAGCAATTCTTTGGAGGCGCTTGGACTCCAGAAATGCAGAGCCAATGGGCTATTGTTTTTAATACGATCGCGAACTTAATGATCGATGGAGCAAAAGAATCTGCACCCCTTGCGAAAGTGATTCCGTTTCCCGAACCTTCAGTCAGTCCAGAAAACTTGGTAAATCCAGTCAGTCCGGTAATAAGCTCGAGCTCCAGTGTCACCTCGACGCCAAGTTTAAATACCTCCTCAAGCACGACAGTCAATGCAACGACGTCTTCAAGCGAAAGCATTCGTCCGGTTTCTCTGGATTCTTATAGTACATCGCCAGTCGCAAGCCTTTCTTCTAATGGTTCGTCCTTTTCAGTCCAATTACCGACTGAAGTGAAAAACCGCATCCGTGAAGATGTTAGACTCGCGATTCAAAAAGCGATTCAATCTGAAGTTCAATCTGCGATTGAAAACGAATTGCAAAATTTAAATCCAACGACAGTAACGTCGCTATTCAAAAAGGCTGCTTAGTCGTCTTTGGTTTTTCAGGGGCGGGATCCTTTGCGATCCCGCGCTCTTTATTGAGCACCGTGTACCAATTTCGCCAGGACTGAACGTCGTTGATCGTAAAATCTTTTCCAGAGACTTTCCTTAACACTGCAAACGCAAACTCTTTTTGATCCGGCTGCTTGGCGTCTAAGAGGTCCAAAAGCTCCGGAACCGACCTCTTCAGAATCTCATCTCGAGCGGCTTCCGAATTCGATGCCAAATGAAAGATGGCATAAATCGCTTTAGACCGATCCGACGTTTTTGGATAAGCCAGGGCGGGCAGAAGCGGGCGAATCGGTACGTCAAACTCTTTATGTTTTTCGGTGATATCTCCCAAAACTCTCAAAGCATTGTTTCGTACAAGCGCATCATTATCTCGGACGCGTTCGATGAGACCCGGGATAATCGCTGGGCCGTCATTTAAATACGGCAAAAGATAAGTCGCGGCCGCCCGATATTCGCTCCGTTTGTCTTTTGACTGAATCTCAAGGAGCGCCTTTTTGTTCTTCTTTACGCCATTAACGAAAAGAGATTCATATTTTTTTAACTTCGCATGTTTGTGGCCGAATGGGCAATGCAGGGCTTGGCACTTTTGAACTTCGGGTTGAATTTGATCCGTCTCCAAAAGATCTAACGCCGTATTTTCGTATTCTCCCCAGAGTTTAATCAGACCGTCAGGATCTTTAAACTCTTGGGTAGGCGCTGGTAAAAAACTCATCCTCTTTTCTACATCCTTTTTTTCGACCACATCCAAAGTGATGTGAACGGCGTAGTCGCCCGGATCAAAAAACTGAACGATACTAAACTCAGCGAACGGAAATCCGTACTTGGCTTTGACTCTCTCAATTATTTTTTGCTCCATGAGGAGAGAGGAATCGTCCCCTTTAAGACCCTTCTCAATCCATTGGTCAAAATCTTTGCCCAAGAATTCACGTAAGATTCCTTCATTGATGCGTGAAGTTCCGAAGATGCTGACCGAAGCAATATAGGGAACATTGGGTGCCGGAGCATCAACGTCCTTTGCTTTGACATCTTTTTTGCCGAGCGCGCTAGTATCCTCGGTAGGATCGAACTCTTTTTTTTGTACCGAATTTTTCTTATTCCCGATGGGAACCGTGTCCTTGTCGCTTGAAGCAGCAAAAAGGGAAAAGAAGGAAACCACCGTGAGAAGCAGGATGAATTGGCGCATACTGAAATTATAACAGGAAAAAGCCGCTTTTTCCCCGTGGACAAAAAGGATGCACGACGCTGGAAATAAAAAAAGCCCCGGGCTTTAACGCCACGGGGCTTTCTCTAAATAGTTTTAGAGAATTACAGGCTGTAATTCATAATCAGCTGAAAAACTCCTTTTTCAGCGCCGTCTTTGAGCGCGAAGCCGCTACCGTCAGCGACTAAGAAGTTATCACTGTACCAAGCTCCACCAATTTTTACATTGCTTGTGAGTTGGTAATTTACTTCAGGCCAGACCACTAACATGTAGTTCCAGCTGTCGTTGTTTTTAGCTGTTGCCGAAAAATTTCTGGTGCGATTTGCATCGAAATAAAACGGAACCGACAAGGTCAATTTATCTGTAAGATTGACATCAGCATTTAAAATTAAACGTTGTGTAAACCACGGATTCGCTTGGTCTGCGCCTGCCACGGTTGTTCCCGGACGATTGTATGCATGCAAGTAAGGCGCAATCGTGAAGTCTACGCTTGCTGAATTGTTTAATTTTTGAGCAATCGTGACCTGGTTTCTCCAAGACATCACCATTCCTGCGTCTCTTCTTCCGCTGTGAGTAGGAAGGTAAACACGGGTTTGGACTCCGAGAGTAGTATCGTTTTCTTTGATCACGTCTTTTAACTTCAAACGAGCAAAACCATCATCCGCTCGGAGTTGGGTTCCAGACGTACTGGAATCCGGATTCATAAAGTTAGTTAAAAAATATTGTGTGTAATCCAAGGTAACCGTTCTATCGAATTGGTATCCAAGGTTTACAGTATCTTCGGTGTGAATTTCGCCGGCCTTCGATGTGTAAGAAGGACGCAAGTCGAATTCACCCACGATTCTTGCTTGATCTTTATCGATGAGCGCTACAGGAGCTTGACTCGTTGTTGCAGTCGCAGCAGGAGCAGTTGTAGTGGTTGGCGCAGCAAATAAAGCACCGCTAACGCACAGAAGACTTAAAACTTTAGTAAAACGGAACATGGATTCCCCTTTCTAAGGAATTGACTCGCAAAAAACTAGAAAAGAACCTTTTTCTTCTTCATTTTTATGTGAGTGATGCAACGTTATACACACCGCGACAAAATATTGCAATATCCTAAATTAATGTTATACTTTCAATAAGTTATCGAGGTTTTTCATGAACAGGCTCCGTTTTGAAACAAGTCCCTACCTCCTCTCTCACGCCCAAAATCCTGTGGACTGGTATCCCTGGGGCAAAGAAGCTCTTCAAAAGTCGAAGAAAGAGCAGAAGCCCATTTTCCTCTCTATAGGCTATTCCGCCTGTCATTGGTGTCACGTCATGGAAAAAGAAAGTTTTGAAAACGCACTGACCGCGAATTTGATGAACGAACATTTCATCAACATCAAAGTCGACCGCGAAGAGAGACAGGACTTAGATCATATCTATATGAGGGCGGTTCAACTCTTAACGGGACGCGGGGGGTGGCCGATGTCCGTGTTTCTCACACCCGATTTAAAGCCATTTTATGGCGGCACTTATTTTCCACCAGAAGATAAACACGGGTTGCCGAGTTTTAATAAGATTTTAGCGGGAGTCGCCCATGCATGGCGTTCTAAAAAAGCGGAAATTATCGGATCGTCCGAAGACCTTTTAAAATCGATTGTTCAAATCCAAACTCAAGCCGATAGCTCAAGCCCGTCATTCTCGCTCGAACAACTGATTGAAAATTCTATCCATAAAATCGAAGCCAACTTTGATCCGGTTTTTGGCGGTTTTGGAAATGCACCCAAGTTTTTTCATTCGATGGATCTCCAGCTTGTTCTTCAGCAATATTCAAAAACGAAGAAGCCCGAGCTTTTAAACGTTCTCACAAAAACCCTCAGTTCGCTGGCCGAGGGCGGAATATACGATCAACTGGCCGGAGGTTTTCATCGATACTCAACGGACAGAGAATGGTTAGTTCCCCATTTTGAGAAAATGCTTTATGACAATGCCCTTCTCGCTGGCCTTTACATCGAAGCCTTTCGAATCACAAAAAATGCGATGCATTCACGGATAGCCTGTGAAACTCTCGACTATATTCAAAAAGAAATGACGTCTGATGAAGGAGGCTTTTTTAGTACCCAAGATGCTGACAGTGAAGGGGTGGAAGGAAAATTTTATGTCTGGTCCAAGAAAGAAATTCTATCGTTACTAGGGACTGAGACCGGAGAAATATTCTGCAAAATTTACTCTGTGACTGAAGAAGGAAACTGGGAACACACGAATATCTTGCACCTGAAGAAAAGCTTTGAAGAATCGGCTGCCGAAATGGGATTTGATCTCCAAGAATTGGAAGACACTCTCGCATTTGCGAAGCGAAAACTCTCATCTCATCGATCGTCGAGAATTGCCCCGAACAAGGACGAAAAAATTATTCTTTCTTGGAATGCGATGATGATTGATACGCTGGCGCGGGCTTCTAAGACCTTTTCAAATGAGCAATATCTTTCTTCTGCTGAAAAATGCGCTGAATTCATCTTAACCAAAATGAAAAACTCAGATGGACTTCTGCACAGTTACAAAGATGGAAAATCCATATTAAAAGCGTACCTAGACGATTGGGGATTTTTTATTCACGCCTTGGTTTCTTTATATGAATGTACTCAAAACGAAAAATGGCTTAGACAAGCGAAAGAACTTTCAACCCAACTGTTAGAGACCTTTTATGAACCCTCTCAAAAAGAATTCTTTTTTACAGGGAAGTACGAGACTGATCTGATTTTAAGGCCGAAAGAGTTTCATGACGGAGCAACTCCTTCTGCGACAGGAATCACTTTTACCGCGCTCTCAAGGCTTGGAAAAATTCTTGGAGATGATTCTCTCCTGAACATCGTCTCACAATCGTTTGGGTGTTTTGCAGGCGCCATCGAGGCTCAACCGGGACCCTTTTCTCAAATGCTCTTTGCAACTGGCTACTTCGGCCCAGATTGCAAAGAAATTGTCGTTTTCCCAGGAAAAGACGCTGAGGAGCACCAAGCAGTTCTGGAAATGCTTAATGAAAATTGTTTAGGATCTTCCGTTTTAGTCCATCCCGGAGAAATCTTAAATGAGACTGGCTTGATAAAAAATAGAAAAAGTCTCCGAGATCAAACGACAGTTTACCTTTGCCAAAACCAGACTTGCTCCTCCCCTCTGGTAGGATTGGACGAAGTTAAAGACGCGCTGAAGACGCTTTTTTGATACAATAGGAAAACATTGGAACGAATTTTTTTCATTTTGGTTTTAGTTCTCTCGACATCCTGCACTACTCAAGTTTCGCGCGACCCCAATAAGCTACGGATTGTAACCGATCCGGATTCCCTCATCATCTTTCCAGAACTTCCTTCGGGAAACTTAGGGAGAGAGATTCTGTATGGTCGTGAGATTCTCATCAATACCGCATTTTATTTTGGTCGCAAGGGAGTGATCAAGCCCATTTTTTCGAACTCGGTGCAGTGCCAAAATTGCCACTTGGATGCAGGAACGCGTCTTTACGGAAACCATCTTTTAAATACTTTCAAAAAATATCCCGGATACTACGCTCGCGTCGGCAAACCTGTTTCGCTCGAAAACCGAATTGAACTTTGTATTGATGATCACTATCGCAATCGAAAAGGAAAAATTCCGTCGAAAGAGATGAACGCTCTAAAAACCTATTTAAAGTGGCTCTCGAAATCCAAAATCAATCTTTCGAATCCCGAAAAATCCACTTTCTTCGAGTTTGCATTTCCCAGTCGAAAATCGAGTTCCGCTCGAGGAAAAGAGCTTTATTCACACCACTGTTTACGATGCCATAGTGGAAGTCCTAGCGTTTTGACTCCCCCACTTTGGGGTAAGGATGGGTATTCCATCCACTCCCCGTTTTTTCAAAACTTCCGACTCGCTCAATTTATCCGCGCGAACATGCCTTTGGGAAGCACCCCCGACAATCCAATTTTATCTGAGGAAGAAGCTTTGGATATCGCCGTGTATGTGAATTCTTCCCAATTAGAAAAGCGATGGGGAGATAGAAAATTGAAGTTTTATCCTCAAGCCAAAGAAAAACCTTTCGACTATCCCTTTGGGCCCTACAAAGATGGTTTCAATGAAATGCAACATCGAATCGGACCTTTTCTTCCTATTTCTGAAAAGCAGAAATAGCTTTTCACGTCGAATATCCAGGGATAGTTTATCGAAATCATGAAATTGAGTGCCTTTTTCTGTTTGTTTTCTCTCGTATTGTCCCTTCAGGCCGCTGATTTTCTGGATGATGTCGATATCAAAAGGCCTGAGATCAGAAAGTTGAATTGGAGTCGAGAAGAGAAGCTCTACGGGTATAACCCATTACGTAAAAATTCTTTCAATGTGTACCTTGCAGACTGCAGCTATGGCGGTCGAGAGGATGCGTTTTATCGTTTCCTCAGTTCTCAAACTTTGCTCTTAGCCTCGAAGAGGTGGGTAGCAAGTGGAGTCCTCCTTGTCCCGTGTTTGAAAGAGGAAAGGGAAGGAAGAGGTTTCAGCTCCGAACAATTACGTTTTCTTACCAATACGATTCGCCTTTATATTGATAACCGCGCGTTCCCGATGGACCGAATTCATCTCTTTGCGACCACAAAGCGTTCACCTTTAGCGATTGCACTGATTGAGACCATGCCCGAGTTGTTTACAAGCTTTACCTTTGTGGATTCAATACTCAACCTGGAACATCCGAAGCGATTCTTGGGAATTCGAATGAGAGGTTATTTCTTAAAAACTTCTTCCAATCTCTCCAAAGCGCAACAGGCTTTAAAACCCCTGATGGAATTGGGAGGGCGAGTAGAATTTTTAAAAATGGACAACCAGGAACAACTAGAAACTCTCCCCTATCGTTCTGATTACATTAAATGGATCGATTCCATTTCTTGGGCAAAAAAGTAGAACGCGCTTAAGACTGTTGGAGCTCGTAATTGAAACTAATACTAATGCGCGGTTTTTTCGACTGGTTAGGCGGCACTTCATGGCGCATCCAGCTTTCGAAAAACACAAAATTTCCGGCTTTTGCTTCGATCGGATAATAAAGTTGTTCAGCCCGAGGCGCAGAGATTTTTCGAGCGGGAGCGTTCATAAATAAGGATATTCGAGGGTCCTCCAATTTCAGAGAAACACTTCCCGAAGGAGTTTGCACATAATAAGTTCCACTAATCACTGACAATGGGTGGGCGTGAACCGTGTGGTAAGTCCCTTTCGGCATGATATTAATCCAGCACGCGGTCATTCGGAGTTTTAATCCTCGGCGCTCCCAATGCAGACGTTTCGCGTAGACTTCAACTTGTTTATTCAACATTTCTTCGAGTCTCGAAAAAGCAGGTGCTCGGTGTTGCATGTCCGAAAGTGAGGCATACGACGTGTAACCTCCTAAATAATTCTTCTTCGACCAATCTATTCCCATTCGATCTTCTTTAGAAAAGTATTGAATCTCTTTTAACAGATCCGAATTCAACTTTTTTGAAACACTCGAAGAGAATCCGCCTCGATAGATCAGGCTTGGAAAAACCGTTTCAATCTTTTTCATTTCGTCCACGTCTTTTGAAAAAGAGTTTCGCCCACTTTGTTCAGCAGAATGAGATGAGCGTAATTGTCTTTTAAGAATAAATAGGAAAAGCCTAGCTGGCTGGCTCTATATAAGGTTCCTTTGCCAGATGACGCGAAAGGCCTGACTTCAGAAGCCGCCCCACTCACAACGGTTTTGATATTTTTTCTCTCAATGACTTCAAGATCGTGATCATGACCGCAGAAATAGAAATCAGATGGATTTTGTAGAAGTGGAACTAACGCTTTTTCCATTTTGTTGCTACCTCCGTGCATTCCACTTGAGTAAATCGGATGGTGTCCAAAAACAATCCTCCAATTCGCGGTCGACTCTTTCATCGTCGACTCAAGCCATGATGCTTGCTTGTCATCGTAATCGTCAGAATCGATTCCAAAAAAATCGACGAAGCCACTCGAAAACCGATAGTATCTTCCTGGAAGTGTCCATTTTTTTTGGAGCTTACTGTAATCAATCTGAGCTTGGATGTTTCCTAGATGATCATGATTTCCTAAAACCGCGTAGAACGGAAATAAAAGATTCTTATACGGTTTTTCGAACTTTGAAGTCCATTGACTATCCGTCGTGCTCTTCACTCCCACATCATAAAAATTATCTCCTAAAATCAGCGCAAATTTACAATCGTGACTACTACAGAACTTTTCAACTCCTTGGGCCACATCGAATTGCTCTTTGTTCCCATGGCCCTGATCTCCGAAAAAGACAAATCCCACCCCCTCATCTGCGAAAAGGGTATTGAAAGATAGAAGGCCGCAAATAACGAATAAAAAAACTTTCATGGCATAAAACTTAGTGTTCGCTACATCTCAAAGTCAAAGCAAGAATGCCTGTTTAAAAGCCCGGCATCCGTCTTAAATTTTGACAGCCTTTTGGTGCGTGAGTCGTTAATATTGCAAATGTATTCTGATGGCATATGCCTTGCTTTTTAAGGGATTACAATGAAAACAGCTTTATTCAGCTTGGGTTTAATTCTCATCTTTTTCGCTGCATGCGCACAAAAAAGAGTCGTGAAATATGAGTCGCTTTTAAATCCAATGGTAGGCGTTTCAAAAAAGATTTCCGTTAATAAAAAACTAGGACAACCCGTTTATTGCAAAGCTCAAGAAGACGGCGAGATTTGCGAATACCGGACACCCAAATCTCATAACGAAAATATTCCAGCAATTTATCAGCCTGCACATGGTTTTCCGGACCTCTCTCCATACGACTATTTTGACGTCTTGCATCTTTCCTACAATTCATTTGGAATCTTAAAAGATTGGGAACCGATAGTCCTCGCTCCGTAACTCTGCGAGTCACGTTCAGTCTAAAATAGATCAATAAAAATCCACAAATAGCCGATAGAAGTGGGAA
>CALCZU010000096.1 GCA_937903155.1 uncultured Bdellovibrionales bacterium | reverse complement strand
GTCCAGCACCAATGCCTGGCCCAGCACCAATGCCTGGCCCAGCACCAATGCCTGGTCCAGCACCAATGCCTGGTCCAGCACCAATGCCCGGCCCTGGTCCAATGCCTGGACCAATGCCGATGCCAATGGGACTTGGAATGGACAATGACGTTTCGTCATTCATCCATGAGTAACGCGTAATTCCTTAGCGGGGATGTGTGATACACATATCCCCGCTAATTTTTTGTCTAACTTTGCAAGATTTTGAGGCATTTCATGAAGCGATCGCTGGTGTTCTTAATTGGAGCTCTCTTTCTAATTTCTGGTAGTACCGGACTCATTTACGAAACTCTTTGGATTCGAATTCTCTCTCTCGGAGTCGGCTCGACTTCCTCTTCGATGAGTTTGGTTCTTTCGATTTTCTTTCTCGGCTTAGCACTAGGAAGTTATTTAAGCGGGCGTTTTTCTCACAAGATGAAAAACCCTCTCAAGGTTTATGGGATCTTAGAATCCATCATCGGAATTTACGCGGTCTTTTTAGTCTTTCCGTTAATTCACCTACACCAATTGATTGCTGTCCTTCCACTCTCGGGATCTTTCTCGATCGTGGGTCTGTGTGTGAAGTTTTTAATCGTGGGAGCTCTTTTAATCCTTCCTACGGTATGCATGGGGGCCACGTTTCCGATCTTAATTAAACTTTTTTTAAACCAAGACAAATTCTTAGGAAAATATGTCAGCCGTCTTTATGCCTTAAATACTTTTGGGGCGGTCATTGGCGCTTTTTCTACGGGATATTTTTTAATTCCTTATTTAGGGATCTTAAATTCCAATTTTTTAGCAGCGGCTTTGAACTTAACCATCGGTGGAACAGCCATCTATCTCTCCGCAAAAAATCGCCTCGCGTTTACAATAGAAAATCAATCTGCGGATCAAGCGTATGAGCCTTTGGGTTACCGATCGATTTTGATTTTAGCTTCCACTTTTGTCTGTGGATTTGTTTCGATTTCCTCAGAAGTGATTTGGAATAAATATTTAAATATTTTCTTAGGAACCAATATTTATGGAATTGGTTTAGTCTTAGCCCTTTTTCTTTTAGGGATTGCGATCGGTTCGTTCCTCCTGTCATTCTTTGTGGAGCGCATTAAAAACCAATCGTTATTCTTCGTGTGGCTTCTCTTTTTCTCAGGTGTCAGTCTTTTAGTTTCGAGTCTCCTCTTAAACTACGCTCCACAAGCGTCGATCACGTTACAAGCTTACACTCGCGGGCTGATGAGCCTTCTTGTTTCTAAGACACTCGTTGTGACAGCGATCCTGTTTTTGCCTACCTGTCTTTTTGGAATGCTTTTTCCTCTTACAATTACACTTCTCACACCGTCGGCTAAACAAGCTCCCGGAGTTTTGGGTTTTGCATATGCCGTGAATACGATGGGCGCGATCTTGGGATCTTATCTAACGGGAATCGTTTTGATTCCCATTTTAGGGTCCTCTGCGACTTTAATGATCAGCCTTTTGATGGGATGTCTTCTTCTAATGCTTTTGGTTTTTTCTTTAGAAAAAAGAAGAGTGCATCAAATTGCGTTAGCGACGTGTGTTTTCGCTTTTGCAATTGTTTCGATTCGATTTACCTCTTTAGACTATAAAAACTTAATCAAATCGGCGTATCAACAAAGTGGTTATACCTCGTTGCCCCAGGGTCCTTCAGTTGATAATTACTTAAAGGCAGCGTTAAAACCTTATTCGGCGAATCACGAAGATTTTAAATTAATCATCGAAGGAGAGACGGCTGTCATCAGTTTGAGTCACGATCCGGCTGATGGAGAACGCTACCAAGATTATTTCCGCCTTAAAACAAGCGGACTCAATGAATCTGTTTACAATATGCAAGATCTCCAAGAGCTTCCAAAATACGAAGCTCTGATTGCTTTCTTACCGTATCTTTTTTCAAAAGCACCCAAACAGGCCTTTGTCGTTGGCTACGGCGGCGGATTCACCGTGGACTTTTTAACAGATACCGACCTTAAAAAAGTAAACGTCGTCGAACTCGAAAAGGGAATTCTGAAAGCTGCGGATTACATTTACAAAGGAAATAATCCGCTTTTAGAAAGACCTAACCTCAATCTTAAAGTGGAAGACGCACGCTACGTGCTTGCGGCCAAACTCAATGGACCTCAAGACATTATCGTTTCACAACCTTCGCACTCTTGGCTTGCGGGAGCGGCAAATCTTTTCACGCAAGAATTTTTCGAAGTCGTGAAAGAGAACTTGGCCGAGAACGGAGTTTTTTCCCAGTGGCTAAATCTCTACAATATGGACGTCCCCGTCTTGCAGAGCATTCTAAAAACGTTTTACACGGTTTTCCCACACGGAGCGGTGTTTACCCAACATGGAGATCAAGAACTAGTTCTTCTGGGCTCGAGAAAACCTTTGGATCTCAATTTACGAAAACTTGAAATGCTCACCCAAAACGAGATGATGAAAGGAAAACTCACAAGTATTTTTGATGAGTCTTCATTTGACATCGTTTCCCTTTTTTCGTTGTCGCGTGAAGATGTCTTAGAACTCACGAAAGAGTCAAAAATTAATACCGACATGAACGCCTATGCGGAAGTGCAACAAAGCAAACTTTTCTATCGAGGCCTCCAAGGACGAGAAACGCCTCAGCAGTACTTGAGCCGTGTTTTTAAAGGCGACTACAGAGGCATTGTTCGGCAAAAAGAAAGTCCAGATTTTTACTACAATCTCCTTCTGTCACTCAACGAAGGCGGACATTACGACAAGTTTAACGTCGTTTTGAATAAATACGAAGCTCAAGTCAAAGATCGCAAAGATCAGTTTTCAAATCTTGGCTTTCTCTGCTTCCGCGCGGGACGATTTGAAAGTGCATTGGATTATTTAACTCAGGCTTTTAAAGCCAAAGCGGATCCGGCAGTTTTCAACTTGATCCTCTCCACCTTGACGGAACAGGAGAAGTATTCCGAGATTGCGACTTGGTATAAAAAGTATCCGAAAATGGTGAACGAGTCTTCGTCGTGTTTTATGGCGAATGCTTATGTTCAAGAAAACAGATTGGCTGAAAGTGAACGTTTTGTTTCAAAGTATGTTCTGGATGTCTCAAAATACACTGGGATCTGCGGCGAACTGATGAACAAAACATTAGGAACGTATTTCTTGAAAAAAGGTGATGCGTACACGGCAATTCCGTTTATGGAAGCCTATTATAAAAAGTTTCCAAACGATATTTCGAATCTCAAATATCTTGTCTCGTCCTATGAGCGGATTCAGGATGCGAATAATTTAAAATTATTTCAGCCGTACTTATCCCAAGTCGTGCAAAATGAAGTGAAGCAATTGCAAAATCGTAAAGCTCTATATCAGCAGAACGGTTTTGAAAAAGACGTCAATGCAACTGAACGTCGTTTGAAGCGACTCGTTCAGAGTGAATAGTCAGTATTTCGAAATGAGTTCGTGATTTAGAATCGAGACAAATTTATCTCGACCGTCTTTATTGAGATGGTCGACATTGTAAAAGTCTTTTTCGACAAATCTTTTGTCGGCAAAGAAGTCGTGAAAGTGGGAGGGAGAGATTTCGGCGGCACTTCTTACGTCGTCGATCACTTTTTGCATCACTTCCGGATTGACCGCATTTCGATAGTACTCAGTCGCAGGAGTTCTGACTAAGACGAGCGAGACGCCTTTTGCCTTTAGCTTTTTAGAATAATCTTTAAGAGCCGATAGATTTTTTTCTCCATCGCGAGCCAGCATGAGTGATTCGTGGTATTTTGCTTGCTTCTCCGCTCCTTGCGAATTCATGGTCATACCTTCTAAAACCGCCGTGTCTTCAGAGGCGATCTCGCGCTTTTTTGTCGATAAAATATTAAAAGCTTCGATTCGTCCCAGAGCGAAGTAACGGCTGAAATATCTCAAGTCGAGCCATTCTTTAAGGTCTCCCTCTCCTCGTACGCCGAGCGAACGAGCGTAGTCAAAGAGGCGAGGGGCTGCGTAGGTTTTGATATGACTGTAATCGCGGCTCATGTAGGCAATTTCCAGGATCACAAGCTTCAAGTTCGGTAAATGACTGAGGTACTTTTCACCCAGTTGAGCCGAGACCATTAAGCTTTGAATCGGTAAAGCAGCGTTAATTGCCGGTTTAGAAAGTTCCTTTGGATCGATCGCTTCTTGAAGGTGAGAAGTTCCAAAAATCACAACCTCTGTCGGATTCTTAGGGGCTTCAAATTTCTTCCGAAGAGCGTCCATCTCTGTGGGATGTTGGCCCAGTCTCCATTCGACGAAAAAAAATGCGGTGAAAAGAGGGAGAAGAAATAGGGCCAATTTTAATGCAAATTTTGTTTTTTCAGTTTTCATTTAGAATTGGAAGTAAATAAATTTCGCGGTTTCAAAAACGCCCATCATCATCACCGCCGCAACGCCCGCGTAATACAATCCCCAACGTTGCCAGGGTTGTAACTTAGAAAGAGTTGTTTCAGCGGGCTGATTTTGAGAGCGCCATTCGAGGATTAGAAGAAGTGCAATCATCGCAAATCGGATGGTCAGTTGTCTCAAGGAAAGCGCCGCATTCGGAATGTCGGCCGCGTATACGGTTTGACTGAAAAGATGAGAGACAACGTACCAAGCATCTTTCAAACTTCCGGCTCTAAAAAATATCCAAGCAAAAGCCACGAGGTGAAAAGTGATGAGACGATTGATGAAGGTCGAAATTTCAGGCGACAACGAAAGTTTGCTTTGGAGCGACGTCTTTATAGGTTGTAAGATTTCCGAAAAAATTAAATAAAGGCCGTGCACTCCACCCCAGATGACGAATGTCCATTGAGCGCCATGCCACAGACCGCTGAGTAAGAAAACCGCCGCGATATTGATGTTTCTTCGAAAAGCTCCCACCCGATTTCCGCCTAAGGGGATATAGACATAATCTCTGAACCAACTCGAGAGCGAGATGTGCCATCGGCGCCAGAAGTCCGAAATGGAAGTCGCAAGATAAGGGAAATTAAAATTCTGCGAGAGTTCAATACCCATCAGTCGGCTTAAGCCTCGCGCAATATCGGTATAACCCGAAAAGTCACAGTAAATTTGAATCGTGAAAAAGTAAGTTGCTAAGATGAGAGGGACTCCCGAAAAACCGGAAGGGTTTTGAAAAACCGCGTCGACGTAAATCGCGAGTCGGTCGGCAATGACCATCTTTTTTAGAAAGCCTAAGAGAATCAGACGGAAACCTAAGACCACTTGTCTCGAATCAAACGGCTGTTTGTCGCGCAATTGGTGGAGAAGTTGCTGAGGTCTTTCAATCGGACCTGCCACAAGTTGGGGCCAAAACATCACATAGAGAGCATAGGTGAGAAGATTGGTCTCGGCCTTTTGCCGTCGATAGAAAACTTCGATCACGTAGCTGAGAGATTGAAAGGTATGAAAGGAAAGACCGACCGGCAGGACTAACGTGAGAAGTTCGATTCGGTGGGATAGACCAAATAAAGATAAAATATGAGAAACTTCAGATGCGAAGAAGTTAAAATACTTAAAGACAAAAAGAATTCCGATATTCGCGAGAATGCTGATCGTAAGAATCGTTTTGCGTCTGGATCCAATGCTTTTCTCGATTCCGATTCCGGATAAATAATCCACGCCAATGAGGAAGAATAAAATGAGAATATATTTGGGAATCAAAACCATGTAAAAGACGCAGCTTGCAAGCAAAAGCCAAACACGTCTCAATGCATGGGGCAGAGGGATATAAACGAGAAAAAACAATGCAAAGAAGATTGGAAATGAATAAGAATTAAAAAGCATTTTTTAGGATGACTACTAATATCGGATGTGGGTGGAGATTCTATTTTAACCCGTTTTGATCGGGATGGACAGCTTTACGGTAGGTTTCTAGATGCTGCTCAGCAGACTTGTCCCACGAGAAGTCCAACGCTCTTTGATGCCCTGCAGTTTTGTATTGGTTTTGCAGCTTTAAATCCATCATCGCTTCCATTTTACGAGCGATATCGGAAGGGTCTTTTGGGTCAAAGAGAAGCGCTGCGCCAGCGGTGAGTTCGGGAAAAGGTCCGGTATTCGAGGCAGTAATCGGACAACCTGCTGCCATCGCTTCGACGAGCGACATTCCAAATCCTTCGTACAGCGAGGGAAGAACAAACTGTTCTGCCATTTGGTACAACGTTGCTAATTCCTCGACGGGCGGGTAAGTCATGGGGCGAACATTCTGCCAGATTCCGAGGCGTTTTAGATTTTGAATCTCTGCTTCTTCTAACGGAAAACCAGCGAGACCTAAGAGAACCTCTTTTTTCAAATCGCTCATTGCAAATGCTTCGGCAAAACGCTCGAAGTTTTTATGGTGTAATCGTCCACCGACATACAAAATAAACGGTTTGTCTAAACGGTATTTTGATTTTAATTTTGATTTTTCATCTTCGGAGCGGACTCTAGAAAAAAGCGCGTGGTCAACCCCGTGGTGAATCACATCGACACGGGAGGGAGAAATATCAAAAACACGGCAGAGATCTCGCTTAGTACACTCAGAAACCGCGATTAGCCGATTTGAAAATTCAACCGCGCGTTTTTTCTCAAGAGAAATCGCTTTGACGTGATCTAAATGCGAATACTCATCGAACATCTCTGAGATCATGTCGTGAATCGTCGCGATACTCGGAATGCCTTTCCAGGGGGGAGGGGTGGTTCCCGTCGTGTGAAAAACGGTTTCGGCATCTTTCTTCGCCAGACCTGCATTCATTGTCGCTTCAATCTTGCGTTTAACCGAGCCGAGAAAACGTTTTGCGGGACCATTCGGAAACCATTTTCCCGAAGGGAGTGTGCTGCGATTGATATGAACGCCTTCCGAAATCGCTGGAACTTCCGATTCATTCGGCAAAAAAACTTCAATCGTATTGCCTTCAATTTTTCCTAACCGCGGAATGATCTCGTTGAAGTAGTTAAAAACCCCACCCGAAGGTGCGTTAGAGTAAACAATCCCATCGATTAAGATCCTCATGGGTTTAATTATACACGATGGCCCACCGTCGTTGCGAGGAGCCGAAGGCGACGCGGCAATCTCGCCGATAACAAAGGCGCTCTTGTGCGACGAGATTGCCGCGTCGCCTTCGGCTCCTCGCAATGACGGTTGTTTACGAATCCGTTGCGGGGGAGCCGAGCAATCTCGCTTCGATGAATTTTGCTAGGGTTCTGTTTGCTTTTGATCGCTGAGCGTCGGCACGGTACACGAGACAAATCTTGTCGTAGAATTTGGGACTGTCTTTTGCAGCGGTCTTCAATTCGAGCGATTTCAGTCGAGTGGCGACTCGAGTCGGCAGGATCCCCACTCCGCAACCGTGGGCGATCAGCGAAGAAATGACTTCGAGGTTACTCGATGTGATATTTCTCTTAAATTTCATCTTCGACTTCGAGAGCTGCTTTAAAATGGTTTGGCTCTGAATCAGATCGGGATCTGCAATCAGAATTCCTTCGCCCGAAAACGCATCTTGAAGAGGGGTCGGTTTTTTCGCGGTCCAAAGAGTCACTTCATCTTTCCATAACGGACGAATGATGAGATCGGGATGCTCCCAAGGATTCACGACGATTCCAAAATCAATTTTGAAGCTGATAACGTCTTCGGTAATTTTTCGAGAAAGATCGTGGACGAGTTTCAATTCAAAATGAGGATTTTCTTGCAAAAGTGAGGGAAGAAACTCCGGAAGCGAGAACAGAGCGACGGAAGTATGGCAACCAATCGTATATTGCCCACGGACCTCTTCCTCGTCTTTCAGAACATCGCCCTTAATTCTCTCCCAGTCCGAAATCAAAGAACGCACCTGAACGACAAGTTTTTGTCCCGCGTGGGTCAGTTTCACCCCCGCTTTCGTGCGAATCAAAAGAGGGGTCCCACACGAATGTTCAAGTCGTTGAATCGCAAGTGAGAGTGTCGGCTGACTAATCCCTAGTCTTTCGGCTGCTCGCGACACGTTCAGGGTGTTGGTGACTTCAAGGAAATACTGCAATTCGGAAGCGCTTGGCATCATAATCTTTACCTATCACAAAACTATTTGTCATAGATAGTGTAAGGGGGTCCGTGAGTCGAGAAGAATTTATTCGAGCGCAAAGATAGTGATACTCAATGTTATTGATACGTCACGGTCACCATAAAACTTCCCTGATAATCGCTTGCGGTAACTTGTGTTCCTAAGATCGCAGCGCGCGTGGCGCCGACATAGAGCGTGTCGGTTCCGGCTCCGCTAAGGGTTCCTGTTCCAGACGGATTTGAAGTGAAAGTGTCGACATGAATTTCTTTGTTGGCCGTGCCTCCACCACCGGTTGACATGACGACAGTACCATTGGCCGGGAGCGAGACCGTATAGACCGCGTTGGCTTGTCCTGTGACTGTGTAAGCGGCGCTCGAAGCGCCGGGAACGATCGCGGCTGCGGCATCATTCCGATACGCATCTGCAAAAATCAGATCTGCCGTTTTCGTCAAACTAATTCCGGAATAAACGGATATCGAATGGGTTGCGACGACGGTTCGCGTGGGGCCTACGCCCCCTGAGTATTGAACCGAAAGAGAATGGTTTGCCGTGTAGTTTCCGGACGCTTGTGCGGGTCCGAGTGCCGCTCGAGTCGCTCCGATATAAATAATGGCCGTTCCGGTTCCGTCGAGAGTTCCCGGTGAAGTGAGGTTAGAGGTCCAAGTATTCGTTGCAATCGTATTTGCCCCATCAATCATATTGATCGTTCCGCTCGGAAAAGTGATATCAAACGTATCGCCCGCGTTTCCTGTGACCGTGTACTTAGTACTGGTTGCATCTCCCGCGTTGATCGTTTGCGCGGCATCACTCGGCGAAGAACTGGCAAATTGCATGTCTCGATTTTTAGACAGCTGAATCGCAACTCCAAAGAGGATTTGGGTTGATGAGAGGAGCACCGCTAAAATCGGAAGATTTCGCATTTTCATTCTAAGGGTTGCCTCGGTTGATTTTCTTTGTCTGCAAAATAAAGTTCTGGCTGTCTTCAAACGATCCTTCTTCGCTAATCGTTACGATTCTTTCAGGCGGTGAACTGAGAACTTGGAAACCTTCCAACTGCTTTTTCGGGATGGTGATACGGTACTGACCCGGTTTGAGGTCTTCGAAAGAATAAAAACCACTGCGGTCGGTTTTAACCGAAGAAATGAGCCTCTGATTTGAATCGAAGATTTCAACTGAAATGCGATTCATAGGTTCTTTCTTTCCCGCGGTCTCGATATTCACATTGCCGTCGATTCCGCCCACCGTAATAAAGGGCAGATTTACTTCGGCGACTTTTCCGACTCTTGAAACTAATCTTACTCCCGCAAAGGCCGGTTTTGAAGAAGGATCCTCAATCGAGTCGAGAGAGATGGAAAGATCTGCCGGGCGGTGAGGTCGTAACGGTCCCACCACCGCAATTCCATCGTCATTTGTTTTATACGTTCCTTCTCGTTGGTTGACGACGAGGTTTACGTTTTTCATAGCGCTCTCGTCCGGATCTTTAATTCCGTTTCGATTCTTATCGTTGAAGACATTGACCGATGCGAGCGTGGATTGAGCGACGGCATTGGACGTAAATCGTGGAAGCCCTGTGTAGGGTTCTCGGTATAAACTAAATGAAAGAAGCACGCCTGCGGAATACTCGGAGCCGTTCGAATAACTGAAATCGAGCCCTGCCTTAAAACTTTCAAAAGCTCGAGAAAGGCGCGTGCCTACCGTATTTTTTCGATTGTCGACTTGGTGACGGCCTGTCAGTGAAAGAATGTTATTGTCGGTGAAAGCGTACTGCAACTCCCCCTCAAACGCCGAAAAAGCAATGGACGTGTAATCCACTCTTAAGAGAAAACGAATGGGATTGAAAAAGAGAAAGGAATTTAATTTTCCGAGAAGAGAAGGGCTTGAATTAAATAAGTATGAGACTTCGTTGTTCCAAAAAATCCTACCTGTGTTTAAGGACAATCGATTCAAAAGCAAAGTTTGTTCCGTGGACGTCACATAGTTCTTCTTGATAAACTCCCACGTCATTGCGATTCCCGTGTGGATAGGAATCGCGTAATTTAAGTTTGCGGAGATTTGACTGACCTGATCGGTGGATCCTGTAAAATTGAAAAGCTCACTGTGAAAATCGAAAAGGCGTGTGTATTTTGCGCCGATCGTTGCTGAACCGATTCCCATCTGCTCACCCCATTCACACGCTTTACCTCCGTTTAAATTGAAAGCGCAATTCGTGGTGAATAAGAAAAGGTCATTGAGACCGGTGAGTCCGACTAACGTGTAGGCATTCTGTCCTCCCATGTCCTGCAACCAACCTGCATTTAGGCTGAAGTTTTTATTGAGGCTTCCGGCATAATTCATCGAGATCCGTTGGGAAGAGTCTTTTAAAAATGCGAGCCCTAGTTGGTAGTTCATCGTGCCGGGTCTTAATAGAGAAGAATCAATATTGTAAGTTCGGTATTCGTCGCGGGTTTCTCCGTACGGTCCGAAAAAAGATAAACGAAACACATTTCTGCCGTAGAGAAGAGGAATTCCTCTAAATAAATACCGGCCCGTGCTGTTTGCGACTTGCCGGTCGAGGAGGACTTCGTTGCGATAGAGAAGCACTTCCCAGCCTTGGGGAAGGTTTCCTAAAAAATCCTGAAATTCAAAATTGACGGGTGTATCGAGCGGGTAACTCGAGAATAAAAATCCTCTTCCTGACTGGCCGGCGCTAACGAGATTTACGCGAGGAAGATCCACATCCATAAACTGAGCTTGAGTGACTCCCAAGGGACCGAAAACTTTTCCATCCACCGATCTTCGAGAGAAAGTGAGCCGCCAGTTATCGACGATTCTTTCATCCCCACCCACGAAACCGTAGGTTTCAAGACCCAAGACTTCGCCCGCTAGCTGGGTGTTGTGCCGGAATCGATAGTCGGATTGATTGTCGGTCGTCGCGCGATTGAGAGTCAACTGTTCGTCGAGGAGTGGGCCATCCAGAAGCTTGTAAGAGGGTTGAACGGGAGGAAACCCCGGATCGTAGTCTGAGAGAAGCCCTTTGGACCTTTCTGCAAGTTGTTCACGTTCGCGTTTCAGCTGAATAGGAAGTTTTTCTTTGGCAGTGATGATGAGCTGAGAGCGATAAGAATTGACCGTGATTTTTATCGGGAGCCACTTTGCGAGAAGTGAATCGCTAATATAGATATCATTCTCAAAAACCACGGCTTCGTTACAATCATATTTTTGAGCTTTATTGCGAATGACCACTTCACATCTTTTTACGTTTAACTCAAATGTGCGATCTTCGGTCAGAATAAACCCCTGTCCTAACGAAAGAATCGGAGAAACAGAGATCGCAAGCCCGAGAGAATCGCTGAGCTCTCCTAAAGGAATCAACCATTGATTTTTTCGAGGATAGAGCGAGATATCGGTACTCATCAGCGTTCCATCTGAAAGCGTTTCTTCCATGATCCAAACGCTATTCGGATCGAGATCGGCGTAACCCGCAGTCGTTGCGGCGGGCGTAGCCATCAGCGGAGAAGTGGCAGAGATTAAATACAGAATAAGAAAGAGAATTTTCATTTCAGTGATTTCTCTATTTGTATCATGGGCTCGTGTGTCAGACACGACTCATTGCAAGGTCTTAGCATTACAGAAACCTTCGATTTTTGACGATAGATGGCATATGAGTTTCTTTGCGCGATTTTCGAAAATCTTCGCCGTAAGTCTCGCGCTAGCGTTTAACGTGACGCATGGGGCAGAAGGCAGCGTCGTGCATGAGGAAAAAGAGACGAAGGTTGTGTCGCCAGCTCCGAGTTCGACTCCGGTGGCGGTCATCGTTCCTTCGAACACGCCCTCAAAAAAAGAGGATTCTAATTTATCAGTGGGTGTCAGTTATATTTTTCCAATGTTCCATTTTCAACACCGCTTGAGTGATACTTTTAGTCTCGGCATTCAATCAGTCCTTGTCGACTATCTGACTCCGGTAGGAAATAAATTGAGAGGTTATGACGGTCGCTTGACCGTAAATTACTATCAGCAATCACTCTATGAAGGCCTGTGGATTCAAGGAGCTTTCGGAATCGCGCTCTTAAGTGCTACCAATAACGTGGATACGGAATCTCTGACACTTCCCACATCGTCTGTACTCTTAGGATGGCGTTGGAAGTGGGAATCCGGATTAAATTTCGGATTCGGCGCCGGCGCCCAATACATCTTCAACGCAAAAACTCAAAATTTTAATTTAGATTTCAGCGGCGTCTGGCCCGCCCTCACATTAGACCTCGGCTTTTGCTTGTAGCGTGGGACGACCCGTCTTTGCGAGGAGCGAAGCGACGACTTGTCCGGCGTAGCTTTAGCGGAGACGGAAGCAATCTCGCTGTACTCGAGAAGAACCTTGGATGCGTCGTCATTACGAGTTCGGCATATCAATAGACGTAACAAGCGCTCCGTCTTTGCCATTTTCTTGAGGCTCGTGAAATTCGAGTCGCAGTTTTCCGGATTTTAGTTTTGTCACGGGAGTGCTGCTGGTAATTTCTTTTAAGAGTGGGGAACCTTCGGGAATATTGAGTGGAAACGTAAAAGATCTCGAGGAAAGAAATGAGGCAACGCCGCGGTAAATTCCAACCGATTGAAGTTCTCCACCCACGGGCTGGTAATAGACAAGAAGATCGCCGTAAGGAAAAGCATTTCCTTGAGAAGACATCTCGACTGAAAACGCAGGCTTTTTATCCGCATTTTGGCTGACTTGAAACTTTGAAAAATTCACGGAGAATTCCGTTTTTCCATGTCGAAAGATGACAGGGATAGCGACTGCGATCCGCGCGTCCAATCGCATATTCATTTTCTCATTTGCTTTTTTACCAGCCGCCGTTGTCTCAGCAGTTTCTTTAAGAGGCTCAATTAAAAGATGCGCCCGATATTCTCCATCCGCCATATTCCGAGGGCCCGTTAAGCGCACCCGGATGACTTGTTCTACATTGGGAGTCAACGTGACTTGATGAGGAGAGTACTGAATGAGTTGCATCGCCGAACGCTCTTCTGCTTTCGCATCCTGAACAATATCAATCGCCCCATCGGACTTCATCCGATAAAAAATTGTCGAAAGCTTATACTCCGCCGGCTTCTCTCCCGTATATCGCAGCGAAAGATGCGTCACTCTCTTCTTATCCGTCAAAAGCAGCCGAAACGGAAAAACCTGCAACCCCGCAAAAACAGATTCCGTCGTCAAAAGGACAAGAAATGCTACACTGAGTAAATTTTTATGCATTGGAAGCAATGTTATCGTGAATTTTCGCAAAATCCAAGTTCGGTTGCAGCCGCGTCTATTCATTTCAGAAAGTAACTAAACGTCCATCCGTCATCGCAAGGGAGTTTGCGCCCGACCCGTCCCGCGAGTGAAGTCGCGCCCGACCCGTCGTTGCGAGGAGCGAAGCGACGAAGCAATCTCGCAGTACTTGAGAAGCACTTTGGATGCGCTGTTACTCGCGCTCAGAACAGCAGGGATGATTGTGTAGGCTTGGATTTGTGGTGGGAGTCATTGTGATGTTCGTGCATCATCTTATGATGAGCCGAGCAGAGGGTAATGAGGTTATCCAGCATGTGCTTTCCACCTTGAGAGTATGGTTTGATGTGGTGGATTTGGATGAACTTTCTTTCCTTGCGGTCTTTGAACTGACATTGGCCTCGGTCTCTTAGGTGAACTTTGTTTTGGATGGGTTTTGGAATCGTGCGAGTGGTTTTCTTTTTACTTTGCACGTGCAAGGTCGTTTTCGGTGGGAAGTTCTCTTTCTTATCTTCCTTTATTTTCACTCTTTCGGCTTTTTGGACCTTATCTCCAGAGGCTTTGTTTTCCGAACGCGAGATAGGTTTTGTCTTTGTCGATTTCTTCGAGTCTCGCCATCCGCCTTTTGCAACGTACAAAGGTTGCCGCGTCGGCTTCGCCTCCTCGCAATGACGGAAGAAAAATCACGTCCGCGAGCAACACACTGACTCACTTTCCATTAACAACAAATTACAGAACCCACTACGGCAATATCTGTGGTAAGTCCTAAAAAATCCTATTGCCATCCCACACCAAAACTTGATTATCTGAAACCCACAACAATTAAGAAATGGGGTTACATGGTACGTAAATTCTTAAATCTAGTTCTCTTAGGCGCTTCCTTCGCAATCACATCGAATCTTCAAGCTGCGGACTGTCCACGGCCATTGGGTTGCGATTGTATTGAACATCGTTTTGTTGAAATTCCGGGCTACGAAAAGTTTTTGGGATGGAGACTCATGTTCAAAACTTTGAGTTGTGATGGAACGCTTCGCCAGCAGGATGTGAAATATTATCCTGCGGAATCGAGCTCGCTGAGTAGTTGCCAAGCGGATAAGCAGTCATTCGCCGAGTGTAATCTCAAATAGCTTAATAAATAATCGTCACGAGGAATGCGCCCCAGTACTTCAGGGTTCTGTCCCAGGATGGGACGGCATCTCGAGTGGCGCCAATCTGTAATGTATTTGGGCACGTGGCTTCGGCGGAAGAACTCGTGAAGTTATGGACTTTAATCTTCGAACTCGCGGGATTTCGCAAGTAAACTTGTGACGGCAGTTGCACACGATACACATGTTGGTCGACGCCGGTCACACTTAAGACCGCGGCGCTTTCGTCTCGAGATGAAATCGTCGCGGGTTCAGAGAGTTCCTTGCCCTCGAGATTCAACGACTGGGTTTGCTCTGTGAGAACCGAAGGAACAATCGTGATGTGCGCGGTCGCAAACGCCGATGCCGAATGAATCGAATTCGCGCTTAAAAAATTCGCGCACGCAAAAGAAAAATAAAGGATTCTGAGCCATCGCATTTTGAGTGTTCTCCCAGAAGCAATTAATAATAAGTGACAGTCACGTTGAAACTTGCAGTGTAGTCATTCGCTTGAGTTTGCGAGGCGCGAATCGCGGCGCGTGTGGCTCCGACAGTCAACGCCTGGCTTCCAGCCCCACTTAAGAGTCCGTTGTTCCCAGCGGCGGGAAGGGACGTGAAATTATTGACGGCCACTTGATCGTCTGCAGCAACCCCGGCCCCTGTCGTCATAAAGACCGTAGCGTTGGCAGGTAAAGTCACGGTGTAAGTGTGATTCGGCTCTCCCGAAACGGTAAACGCCGCCGCCGTTGAATCGCCGGCCGCGATCGTCTGGGCCGCATCACTTCTTGCGGCGTCGGCGAAGAGAAGGTCCTTGCCTACGTCCTTGGTGATCGAAATATCTGCGATGATCTTAATCGTGCTGTTGGCTGAAGTTGTTGCTGTCGAACTGGCTCTTGCGCTGTAGTAGAGACTTTGACTGCCAAGGATTCCCACGGCGATGATGAGGAGGGACTTCAAAAGTGTTTTTTTCAGCATACGTACGACCTTTTTTTGAGTGACTTACCCTCAGCCTACTCCTCAATTGTGAAGTAATTATGAAGATCCGATTTATCCTTGACCGAATTTTTTCTTGACCCGTTTTTGGAGGGGATGGCTCTCGAGGGAATAGGCGGAAAAGCCTTACATCCCAAGGGCTTTCTGGAGCGGCATTTTTGCTTCTCTTTAAACTGCTATATTTAAATCAGTAGGACGTTTGTTGAGGTCTATATGTTTATTAAAAATATTCATTTGGTTTTTTTGAATGCGGCTTTTTCCTTTCTGCTTCTTGCAGCCCCTTCTCCCAGTCCTAACGACATTTCACCTTCAGGCGGTCCATTGTCGGGCGGAACCCTTGTCACCATTTCTGGAAGCCGGCTCTCGAACATCGTCTCGGTGACTGTCTTTGGAGTCAATTGCACAAACGTGAATATCGTTGACTCGTCCACTGTGACTTGCAAAACGGGAGCACATTCTGCCGGAGTCGGCTCAGTTGTCGTAAAGGACAGCGCGAATCGGACGGGGACATTACTTCTCGCGTACACCTATTCAAATGCTCCTACGATTTTAAGCGCCTCGCCCAGTTCCGGGCCTGCGAGTGGTGGAACATTGGTTTCGATTGCCGGAACCGGTTTTCAGACGGGAGCCAGTGTTACTCTGGCAGGAGTGGATTGCAGTATTAATCTTCCTTTACTCGGAACTCTCATCCAATGCATTTCGAATAATAGTTCCGCGAAAATAGGCGATGTCGTCGTGACCAATCCGGATGGACAATCGGATTCTCTTTCAAATGCCTTTACATACGTTGGCCCCCCCACTGTCAGTTCAGTCTCGCCGTCGGCAGGAGCACTTGCGGGCGGAACATTGATTACAGTCACAGGAACCGGATTTTTATCGGGTGCGAGTGTGAAATTGGGCTCTTCGAGTTGCCAGTCTGAGAATGTCACTTCCTCAACCTCACTAACTTGCATCACTCCGGCACGTTCAAGTGGGACTGTGACCGTAAAGGTGACTAACACCGATGGGCAACAAGGAAGTAAATCCTCTGCCTACACTTATCAGGCGGCTCCTAATATCACGTCCATTTCACCTCTCAGTGGACCTTCGGTGGGAGGAACGCTTCTCACAGTGAATGGGACAAAATTCTTAGCAGGAGCGACGGTTCAAGTGGGCTCTTCTCCGTGCACTTCGGTGAATTTTATTTCTTCTTCAAAGTTAACCTGCACGACAGGCGCTTTCTTTGCCGGCGGAAAAGTAGACGTGTTTGTGACGAATTCGGATAATCAATCCGATGTTCTTGCAGGAGCGTTTACTTACATCAAGCCGCCGAAGCCGACGCTGACCGGAATTTCTCCAAATTCAGGATTTTCTTCTGGAGGCAATTCGATTGTTCTCAACGGAACTGGATTTAACGCAGGCGCCGGAGTTGTGCTGGGTGGGACGACATGCACGAATATCAAGGTGCTCACCACTACACAAATCAGTTGCACAACTCCCGCGCATGCCCCCGGGATTTTCGATGTAACCGTGACGAACCCCGACTTGCAGTCGGCCGTGCTAACCAATGGATTTACTTTTTACGCGCCTCCTACATTAACGGACATTGCACCCGCGAGTGGTCCACTGACAGGGGGAACTTCGTTGACACTCACAGGAGCCTCTTTTCGACCGGGCGCGCTTGTGAAACTGGGAACTTCGGATTGCCTCAATATTCAAGTGGTGAGCTCGACTCAATTGAAATGCACGACGCCTGCGCACGCTTCGGGTGCAGTCTCAGTGCAAGTGATTCATACCGATTCACAAAGTGCAAGTCTTGCGAATGCGTTTACTTATTTAGCTGCGCCCTCGCTCACTTCAGTGACGCCCTCCCAAGGACCTAATGCCGGAGGAACACTTGTCACCCTCACGGGTACCAATTTCGTTTCGGGCGCAAATGTTTCTTTTGGGGGAAGAGCCTGTCTGCAGACTCAATTTATTTCGGCGACCGCTTTGACCTGCATCACGCCCGCGGTTGCGACGTCAGTCGTCGATGTGAAAGTTACGAATCCCGATCTTCTCTCTTCCAGTTTATCCAATGCGTTTTCATTTGAAGCGGGTTGGACTTGGATTTCGGGAAGTAAATTAGCCGCTCAATCCGGTTCTTACGGAACAAAAGGCGTCGCTTCGAGTTCTAATATTCCGGGTGCACGCGATAGCATGATGAACGGAATCGACTCTTCAAATAGATTGTGGCTGTTCGGTGGGTTTGGATTAGATAGCGAAGGAAATCAGGGAAGCCTCGGCGATTTGTGGAAGTTTGAGAATGGAAATTGGACTTGGGTTTCGGGAAGTGAGTTCGCAGATTCTTCAGGCGTTTACGGAGTCTTAGGAATTTCAAGCTCATCCATTTATCCTGGAGGAAGAACGAACGCCGTGACGTGGATCGATTCTCATGACAACTTTTGGATCTTCGGAGGTTACGGTGTGGACTCCACTGGGCAGCAAGGACTTCTAAATGATCTTTGGAAGTTTGATGGAACGAATTGGACTTGGATTTCAGGCAGTCAGAACATCGGACAATCTGGAAATTACGGCACTCTTGGAATTGGTGCGGGTTCGAATATTCCGGGCGCGAGAGGGTACAGTGTGTCTTGGAAAGACTCACAAGAAAATTTCTGGCTTTTCGGCGGATACGCGGTTGATTCCTCAGGCATGACTGGAGACTTAAACGATCTTTGGAAGTTTGATGGAACAAATTGGATATGGATCTCAGGTGGACGAACGGTTCGGCAACCGGGTGTCTACGGAACTAAAGGAGTTTCTGTTTTTTCAAATATGCCGGGCGCACGAGATAGCTCGCATGCTTGGATCGATGGCGCTAACCGCCTTTGGCTTTTCGGCGGTTACGGCGTTGATCAATCAGGACTCGCGGGAGATTTAAATGATCTTTGGAACTTTGATGGAATGAACTGGACCTGGGTGAGTGGCGGATCCGCTCGCACTCAAGTCGGAAGTTACGGAACAAAAGGAATAATCTCGTCGTCAAACACCCCAGGCGCTCGCGACAGTGGTTCAACGTGGGTCGATTCGTCCAATAATTTATGGTTAATGGGTGGATTTGGATTAGACGCCAACGGCAATGCTGGCAGCTTAAATGACCTTTGGAAGTTTAATGGAAGCGATTGGGTTTGGATCTCAGGATCTTCCTTCAAAAATCAAAGAGGAGTTTATGGAACTCAAGGCACAATGGAACTTGTGACGCTTCCCGGAAGTCGCGGTTATGGCGCCCATTGGATGGACTCGAATAACACGCTCTGGATATTTGGAGGTTACGGAATCGATGCGAATGGCGTCAGTAACGACCTCAATGATCTTTGGAGCTATTCCCGCTAAGCTTCTTTCAAGTACGGAATATTTTCGGCGATTTCTACAGGACTGTGGGAGAAAGATTCTGCCGAAGAGTATTTAAATGCATTTGCATATTCCTCAGGAATATCGCGTCCGAGCAGTGTTCCTGCGTCGATAAAGGGATAGAGTTCAGAAAGATTTTTAATCTCGGAGTTGCTGATGCGTCTAAAAAGATGCCGGGGAAGGACGTCCGAGGGGCGACTGAGTCCCATTGCGCCAATGAGTTCCGCAACGCTTTTGATCGTTTCCTTGTGGAAGTTTGCGACTCGGCGGGCTTTGTCAGTGACATTCAGCCCTTTGACTAAGACAGGATTTTGCGTCGCGACTCCTGTCGGACATTGATTCGTATTACAACGTAAAGCTTGAATACAACCGAGTGCCATCATCATCGCTCGTGCGGCATTGCAGGTATCTGCACCGAGCGCGAATTTTGTTAAAAGGTCAAATCCATTCACCGTTTTTCCGCTCGCGATAATTCGCATCTTTTTTCGGATATCAAATCCAACGAGCACATTGTGAACGTAAGTGAGTCCGTCTCTCATTGGAAAACCCACAAAGTTCGAAAATTCAATAGGAGCTGCTCCTGTACCCCCTTCGCCTCCATCGAGAGTGATGAAGTCAGGATAAATCCCCGTTTTGACCATCGCTTTGGCAATTGCCATGAATTCGCGTTTTTTTCCGAGACAGAGTTTGAATCCTACCGGTTTTCCACCCGAGAGTTCTCTTAACTCCGAAATAAATTCCATCATTTCGATGGGAGTCGAAAAAGCTGAATGCGCGGGAGGAGAAATAACATCCATTCCCATTGCAACCCCACGGATCTGAGCGATTTCGGGAGTGAGTTTCGCGGCGGGAAGAATTCCTCCGTGTCCTGGTTTTGCTCCTTGAGAGAGTTTCACTTCGATCATTTTGACTTGGGGCAATTGCGATTTTTCTTTAAAATGTTCGGGCGAGAAATTTCCCGCTTTATCTCGACAACCAAAGTAGGCGGTTCCGATTTGCCAGATAATATCTCCACCGGGTTGTAGATGATACGGAGACAAACCCCCTTCACCCGTATTGTGAGCAAAATTTCCCATCTTAGCGCCGCCGTTGAGTGCTAAGACCGCATTCGTGCTGAGCGAGCCGTAGCTCATTGCCGAGACATTAAAGATCGAAGCCGAATAAGGTTGTTTGCAAGCCTCTCCTCCGAATGTCACGCGCAGGGATTCGGGATCGATATGCTTTGGCATGAGCGAATGGCAGGTCCACTCGTAACCTTCTTTGTAAACATCCATTTGCGTTCCAAAGGGAAGCGTGTCGAGTTCGAGTTTACTTCTTTGGTAAACGATCGAACGGAGTTCTCGGCTGAACGGCACGCCGTCTGAATTGGATTCGATAAAATACTGATTAATTTCAGGGCGAATATTTTCGAGGAGATATCGGAAATGTCCAATGACCGGAAAATTTCTGCGAATCGAATGTTTCATTTGAAAAACATCGAACAAGCCGAGTGCAATGATGGGAATCAGAGCGGCTTCAATCCACAAAAGGGGTGGATAATACTGATAAGCAAAAACACCGAACAGCAAAGCAGAGAAGCAGAAAAAATAAAATAGATTACGCATGATGTCTCCGGAGAAGAACGATGAACATCGTCCACTGTCTATTTTACAGGTTTATCGAGCAGAAGTCGAAGAGCACGCTTCGAAAATCTGCAACGCGTTACGTGCGCTTGTAAGCCGCTAAAATGGCTTGCTAATTCGAAGTACCGTACCTATCGTTACCATGTTCGGCGCAATGGGCACCGAGCATAAACATGATAGGGGAAAAAATGAAAATCATTCTTTCAATTTGCGCGTTGGTATTTTTTAGCGGAGTTTCTTTTGCGTCTGAAACTTTCGTCGAACCACAAACCAGCTTAGTTCAATCTGGAGAAACCATTTCTCAGGAAACTCAAGGCTTAAGCAATTCTGCTTCTCGCGCTTCTGCTTGTGCTGCCGACACTTATTGCGCTGATGGCCGTTACTTAGGTTGTACCGCGAGCGGAATTGTCACGCGTTGCGAACGCTCTAGCGGAAATTGGATCTCCTGCCGGGCATGGGGAAGCAATGGTTCCTACTCGCAAGCCGTCGATCGTTGCTATTAATTCATTAGCAGCTATTTGATATTTTAAAGAAGAGAGGCGTGATCGCTTCTCTTCTTTTTTTGCTCGAAATATATTTTGGATATGCTATCTCTGCTGCACTCATGGCAAAGCTGATTAAAAATGCAAAACACTTCCGGGCTTTGATCCATCACCATCTCGGAGAAGCTTATCTCGCTTTTGGATTGCTTCTCACTTACGGAGTCCTTTTTACGCGCGTCTTGGGTATTAACGTCGATGAAACGAATTATATTCGATATGCATTTACGAACGGGATGGGAGATGCCCGAACTTCCGGAAAACCGTGGCTGTTTTACCAATTGAATTTTATTGTGATGAATACTTTGGGATGGCTGTTCTTTCCGGTGAGGCCCCTCATCCTTTATCTTTTTTACGTGGCTTGGAATGTCGTTGGATTGTGTTGGTTGACTCAGAGTTTGCCGGTTTCAAAAAGCCGTCGTTGGATTTTCTTTTTGTTTTTATTGCTCTCACCTTTCTTTTTGCAAAATAGCACTCAGTTGATGATGGAAACTCCGGTATTGGGATTATTGGCTGTCGCATTTGGCGGATTGATTCGATTAGAGTCTTCTCAATGTAAAACGCTTCCTAAAATTTCCTTTTACGCAACGGTTGCCGCACTTTTGATGAAGGAGACCGTCTACCCCGCGGTTTTTGTTTTGCTGATTGCATTTTGGATTCCTTTAAAGAAACAAGTCACTTCTTTCGCAAAGGCTATCGCTCTCGCGCTTTTGATTCGTCTGATTTCTTATTCGGTGATGCGAATTGAGATTGATCGAACCTACACAGACACGGATCATCTGTTTTCGATTCCGGCATTGCTTCTACGATGGGGATTGATGACCCCTTATTTGAAGGCCTGGGAGTTTTTTCTGTGGGAGCCCGCACTCATCGTCACTCTCATTTTGGCGATAGTAGCAATCAGTAAAGATAATCTTCGAAAAGCATTTCCCTGGTATTTGGTCGTTCTGATCTTACTTTCCTTAGCGGGAGTGGGCGCCATTGTATTTGTGAGCAACGCTTTTTTCACTCGTTATGCGTATCCTGAAATTTGGGTGGGTTTGATGGCGATTGCGGTGATCATAGCTTATCGGGCGCCGGTGGTAATGGGCGGACTTTTGGTGACGTCTCTTTTGATTCCCACCGGAAATATGTGGTTTCCGAAGAACGACAGGCTTTCGCTTTGGCCGTATGCCGTAACGAGTGAGACGTATAATCAAGGATCGATTGTTCTTGCGGGCGCGCCCATTCACGGGTGGTTTATTTTTCGAGGTTGGTGGCAACGACCTTTTTGTATTTGGGCCCCTCAAGCGGGAAGTGAGGCATCTGAATGGATGGAGAAATTTTTTCGGGATCTGGATCCGAACGCTCAAATATTAGATGAAAAGCAGCCTGCCGACTTTCAGAGTTGTAAAGGTTCGCCCATTATTGCAAGGCGCCAATACCAGACGAGCCTTCCCAACTGCAGTCCGGAGTGTCCTCATTCTCTTTTTAACTCGACATTTTGTACCTTTCAAAAGCTACAAAAGTGGGCAAAGCCCGAAAGCGCCTACACTCATTGGACGTGCCTTCCTTAACGTTTTGAACTGTGCTATTTAAGCATTAAAGGAACGTCGGAAAATGCACACAGAAACGTTAAGCCAAGAACTGGGTCAAATCTATCGCCACCGATTTTCGGATGAAGATGAGGGAGAACTCAAAAAGGTTTGGGAAACGCTTGTCGAAGATTATTTTCAAAAGTGGATCCATCCAAACGATGCAGTCTTAGATTTAGGCTCGGGAAGATGCGTTTTCATTAATCAGGTCAGAGCCCGAAAGAAATACGCTTTCGACGCAAATGCCGCGATGGAAAAATACGCGGGCCAAGACGTACAGTTTATCCTAGGCGAAGATCTAGACACGGCACAGATAGACGAGCCCTTAGACAAAGTCTTTGTCAGTAATTTCTTAGAACACCTAGACAGTTCATCCGCGGTTTTAAAAATTTTAAGATCGATTCACCGAAGGTTAAAGCCCACGGGACAAGTGATTATTCTCCAGCCCAACTTCAGCCTCGTCGGACCAAAATATTTTGATTTTATCGACCACAAAGTAATTCTAACCGAAGCCAGTCTCAGAGAAGCTTTGGAACTCACCGGCTATCAAGTGGATTACTTAAAGAAGCGATTTCTCCCATACACTTCAAAGTCAAAGCTTCCCAAAGCTCAGTGGATGGTAAAACTCTACTTAAAATTCCCACCAGCGCAATTGCTTCTAGGAAAGCAAACACTCGTAGTCGCCAGCCGCTCGCACAAGCACTGATCGAGCAGGGGCACTAGCAGTCTGAGAAGAACGCGGCCTTCCTACCCTACCGCAAGCGAAGCTGCGCCCGACCCGTCCCGTGAGTGAAGTTGCGCCCGACCCGTCGTTGCGAGGAGCCGCAGGCGAC
>CALCZU010000095.1 GCA_937903155.1 uncultured Bdellovibrionales bacterium | reverse complement strand
AGGATGTGCCTTGGTGCACACCTTCAGTGTGAAATTGATCCACAAATGGGCCGCACGTTATCCGGCTAGGTCCCTGACCTACAAAATTTGGCATTTGCTCGGAGAGATCGAGATTGTCTTTGGTGTTTGGGCGGCAATTCTTATTGGCATCGTGGCCTTCGTTATTGACCCAAGCACTGCAATCAAACTGGTGGAGAAGCGAAATTTCACAGAACCGCTTTTTGTCTTCGCAATCATGACCGTCGCGGCCACGCGACCCGTGGTCTCTGTGGCGAGACAGGCCATCGCTATGGCGTCAAAGGCATTTCCTTTCGGGCGCGAAAGCGCATTCTTGTTCTCGGCTCTCACCGTAGGGCCGCTTCTTGGGAGCTTCATCACCGAGCCCGCCGCCATGACCATTGCCGCACTCATGCTGGCCCCGCAAATCTTCCGATCTGAAGTGCCAGTCGTTTGGAAAAACGCCTGAGGGCAGGGAGATGCTCTCACTGATTGTGTCCGGAGATGGAACCCTGGATCCGCAAACAGCGAAAACAAAAACAAAGCCAGTCTTTTTTTTCCAGGGCGGAATTCATTCGGGCGAAATTGATGGAAAAGATGCGGGCTTTCTTTATCTAAAGGAACTTTTAAGAGGAGAAACTTCCGATTCGCCTTTGAAACAGGCCGTCTTAGTTTTTGTCCCCGTTTTTAATATCGATGGGCACGAAAGATTTGGAAAAAACAACCGCCCCAATCAAGTAGGACCGTTAGAAATGGGTTGGCGTACCAACTCTCAAAACTTAAATTTAAACCGCGACTATTCAAAGGCAGAGTCGTCCGAGATGCAGGCGATGCTCAGCTACCTCAACGACTGGGATCCGATTTTATATGCCGATTTACATGTCACTGATGGCGCGCATTTTCAGCCTGAAATTGCTGTGATGATCCATCCTGCTCGAAAAGGCGAAGGGACTTTGCATCTTGCTGCAAAAAACCTCTCGGAAGAGATCTTAAAGAAGATGAAAGCAAAAGGACATCTGACTTTGGATTACTATCCTTCTTTTATCAAAGACGAGGAACCTGCGAGCGGTTTTGAAATGGGAATCGCTCCTCCGCGATATTCGCAAGGCTACTGGGGCGAGAGAAATCGAATGGGCGTTTTGGTCGAGACGCATTCATGGAAAGATTACGCAACAAGAGTCAAAGCCACCCGTGATGTCATCCAGTATTTTTCTGAAGAAACTGCAAAAAATGGCAAGGCCTGGTTGAATGCCGCCCAAGAGTCTGATGAGAAATCTAAAAAAATCGGTGGTACGGAAGTCGCATTACAGTTTGAAGCGAGCAAAAAAAGTAAAACGATCGACTTTCCTGGGGTTCGGTACGAGCGGGAAAAGTCTCCTATCTCGGGGAGCCTTGTGACAAAGTATTTTCCAAATGAGCCGCAAATTTGGAAGGTTCCCTTTTTCGATGAACTCCTTCCGAAGCTCGTCGTCTATGCTCCTAAAGGGGGATATCTCATCCCTCAATCGCTTCGAAGTTTATTAGAAACGAAACTAAAATTGCACGGAATCGAATTTAAAGTGCTTTCTCAGAGCTTTCCTGGACAGACGATAGAAAATTTTGTCAGCGAAAAATTTGAGTTTGCAAAAACTTCTTTCGAAGGAACGCTGGGACTGAAAATCAAAGGGAAGTGGCAACTTGCAAAATCGGATATCGCAACAGGATCCCTTTTTGTTCCCATGGCTCAAAGTAAGTCCAAATTGATTTTGCATCTCTTAGAACCCGAAGCTCCAGATTCCTTCTTATCTTGGGGATTTTTCAACTCGTATTTCGAGAAAAAAGAATACATGGAAGCTTACGTCAACGATACGATCGCGCGCGAGATGCTGGAAACTCAACCTGAGGTGAAAGCAGAATTCGAAGCGAAGTTAAAATCGGATCCTGAATTCGAAAAAGATCCCGAAAAACGTTTCGAATTCTTTTTCAAAAAGCATCCGTCGTGGGATTCTCGTTATGGAGTTTATCCCATTCAAAAAACTGCAGTGACCGTATTCAAATAGCTTTTTTAGGGAATCGACCGATGATGAGGCGTTGCTCTTCCATGATCTTACGGAGGGGAATGGGAGTCTTGAGTTTTAAAATGACATCATCGGCGGAGACGCGGCTAATAGTTCCGCGGAGTAGAAACGTTTCGCCATCGCGAAAATTTAAAGTCCCAGCCACCGATTCATCGATTGAGAGACCTGATTTCGAATTGTTTTTAAAGCGCAAGCCTTCTTCAGAAATATCACAGACTCGATATTCCTTTCCATTAGCTCTAAACACCGGAAAAGTAGAATCCGAATAATAAAGTCTAAAAAAATTTCTGCGATTAATATCTGACATCTCACTAGTAATATCGGCGAAACCGAGTAATTTTCTTAGCCCCTACATCGCTTTCCTAGAAAACCGTCGTTGCGAGGAGCGGAGCGACGAAGCAATCTCGATGCAAAAGGGCGCGATTCTTAACGCCACTGAACTGACTGGGCTGCGTTACTTTACTTAAACTCTTCGTAAGTAATCTTAATAATTTCGATTTCTTCTTCGCCTCGAGGTAGACGCACAGTTACAAAATCACCCGCTTGAGACTGCAGAAGGGCTTTACCCATAGGGGACACCCAACTGATATGCCCCCGACTCGCGTCGATTTCATCGACTCCCACGATGCGGTAGGTTTTCTGAGTTCCGTTTTCGTAGCGAACCACAATCGTCGAGCCAAAAAGCGCCTTATTCGAGTTTTGTTCTTTGGGATTTACGATCTCGGCGGCATCGAGGCGTTTCGTCAAAAAACGTAAGCGTCTATCAATTTCACGCAGGCGTCTTTTTCCATAAATGTAATCCGCGTTCTCAGAACGATCACCATTAGAAGCCGCCCACTGAACAACTTTAACGACATTGGGTCGCTCGACGTCCAAAAGCTGATGAAGCTCGTCCCGAAGTTTCTGCGCTCCCCAGGGCGTAATGTAGTTTTTCCCACCGGGAACTTGCAATGCAGAGTCATCTATCTCGTCGAGTTCTTCTTCTTTAGAGTCATCTTCTTTTGTAAAAGCTTTGCTCATACTTTTTTCGCAAGCCCCATTTTTACAACCTGTTCGAACTCAGCAGGTTTGACGGGCTGAATAGAAAGTCTCGATCCTTTTTGAAGAACCATCATTTCCTTGAGCTTCGGATTTTTCGAAAGCATTTCACGATTCACAATGACCGAAAATTTTTCAGTCGCCTTCACATCCACGCGAATCCAAGGATTTTTTCCGGTCTTCTTGGCTTTTTCATCGTAGTAGTCGCTTTTAGGATCCAAAGCTGCCGGATCGGGATATCCCGCTTTGACGACTTCAGCGACTCCGACAACAGCAGGGACTTCGGTGTTACTATGGTAAATCAAAACTTTGTCGCCTAATTTGAAGTCATCTCGCATAAAGTTACGAGCCTGATAATTTCTGACTCCTTCCCAAAACGTAGTCTTTTGAGGCGCGCGAATCAAATCGTCAAAAGAGAAGACGTCGGGTTCAGTTTTCATCAGCCAGTATTTACTCAAAATAACCTCTGTTTTGGGATATCATTTATATAACAGGATACCGCATCGATGAGAATTCAAAAGTTACAACCCGCACTTCTCGTTTCAATCGCAATTTGGATCGTCTACACGCTCTATCTTTGTCTTTCGGGAACAAGACTTCCAGGAAGCGATGTTTTTATTTTCAAAGAAGCCGGCGTAAATCTCGCGCTAAGGGGAAAATTCGTCGTCTCGAATCTTCCGTACATGGATTTCAACCAAGAGCTTACGTATTATTTCTACCCGCCGGTTTATCCGTTCTTATTTGGAATTTATACCAAGCTTGTCGGTTTCGGTCTTGCGCAGGGAATGTTTTTTGATTGTTTGATCCGCTTAATCCGAACGCTCATCATGGGTTTTTTCGTCTGGAAGAGTTTCGAAAAAACAAAAAACCATTTTTCACCGATTTTAATTTTTTGTTTTCTTGCATTGAGCCTTTTAACGAGCGATGGCGATCGCCCCGATGATCTTGCTTTCATTTTTGGATTTCTCTCGTTTGCTTGTTTAATTTCAACATCTCGAAGAAGAATCATTCTTTCAGGTTTGTTCTTAGGCCTTTGTGCCGGGACTTCAGGCGCTGCGGGAGCTTTCTTCGCAATCGCAATTGCCGCGACGCTTTGGCCGTGGAAAAACACGTGGAAATCTCTCGTTACGACTGCGGGCATATCAATCGTAACGTTCGTTCTGATTCTTTCCCCTATCTATTTTAATCACCCCGAACTCTACAAACTCTTTACTCGCCAAGCCTCAATTAGCAATTTTGCCTACGTCCCCAATCTCGGGCCATGGACCACGCACTTCAGCCAAAATATCGCGATGTGGTTTCGTTATTTCATCGAATGCTTTAAAGCGTCTCCGACTACAAGCTTTGCAGCCATAGTGCTACTTCTACCGGCCCTCATCGGAAAAAAAAGAATCGCGTCTCGAATCGAAGACTCAGCCTTGTGGATTGCATCTCTTTTAATGTTCGCAATGGTCGGTCTGATTTGGGTACTTCAACCTTATTACCTTTGGTTCGCGTATCTTTCTCTTTTTGTGATCCTCGCGAAGCGAGCAGAAGATTCTGACAAACGAAATAAAGTTCTTTTCTTTTTTCTCTGCCTTTCGCTCGTCCCAAAATTCTGGGAAGAACAAAAAGCATTCATATTGTCGTTTCAGGTTCCCGCCACCGAAACTGCTCAGGCCATTGAAAAAGAATTGCGTCTTCAAATTCCCGCAGGCTCTCGAATCGCAACGACGCCCGATCAGTTTTACAATATCAGCCGAGAGAATAAAGTTTCGAATATCGATTATGTCTGCCTTCATCTCGACGATACAAAATTTGTGTATTTAAGCCGATTCACAAACTCTAAAGAACACAGTCCCGTCGCGATTCCGTGCAAAAACCGAATGGCGTGTTTCGAGGTAGTTAAGGATTTAAGTCAGAATCCTCAGGTCACGTTTTTCGGAACTCAATTTCCGAACTACGTGAGAACTAGCGGAGGCACCCTCTATAGAAACGCCCGATGTGAGGGGCAAAACATCCCGTGGAACGTCACTGCAGAGGAGTGGTTAGAAAAGCGCCGTTGAGGAATTGTTCTACCGCAGTATTCGCACTGAATACACTAACCACTTGAAAGCATTGAAATTTTGTTGATTCTAGAATTCATTTCGGGGTAATATCAAGCTGTCGCTTAAGAAGTGATCCAAATAAGAATGTCGTAGCGCATAAAAGTAGAAGATTTTTTATTTTACTTCGGCTATATAGTGTTAAAATTATTTAACCCCAATAATGACTCTTATTTTTAAGGAGGCTCCTTTAATATGAACTCTATCCACCGCGCCCTACTCGGCCTTACGCTGATTACGTTTTTAAGTGCGAACACTGGTCTCGCTGCTGGTCCGAAAGGGGCTACTGCTCGAGAAGTTCGTGTCGCAGCTGCTCACGAAGTGTTAAAAAACAAATTAGCTAACAAGCAGCCTATCGATATGACTGGGATGAATCCTGGTGAACGAGCCCGCCTTGAGACTGCGATGAACGGCAAGTTGGAAACTGTTCTTAAGAGCGAAACACTCATCAACGAACTTCTGAAATACGATGCAAAAATGTATCAAAGAGGCGTTGAGGAAATGAAGGCCGAGCCGAATAAAGGGATGCCACAAAGTTTGAAGGATATGAGAGAAGCTCTCAACAAAGCAACCGGTGGCGATGCCGATTTAATGGCTCGCGACGGTGCTCGTTTCAGCACTTTAGAAAGTAAAGATGAATTTGCTAAAGTCGCGCAGATGAGCCCAAAAGTTTTGGCAGAGTTCACAGCTCCTGAAGGAATTCTCGCAAAAATGAACGAAAGCGCTGACAAAGATAGCGTTACGGGCAAAACCGACCGTGCGAAAATGTTAACCCTTCTCGCAACTGCAAGCGGTTCTCCATTAGAAGCAGAAGGATTGCGCGTTGCTAAAGCTTCCGCTGGAAGCCCCGAAGTTTTCGGAGATATTTCCTCCCTTCTTTTCAACGAAAAGAATTCTGCGGACGGCAAAAGCGTCATGGAAGGTTTGTATCTAACAGCGCAAATCGGAAGTGTTGGAATCATGAAAAATGCGGAAGCAAAAGCGAAAGCTGAAGAATCGCTTGCTTTTGATTTAGCGCTCCGAGGGTCCCCTGAATTAGCAGCTAAAATGGCGAGCGGAATGACTCGTGAAGCAGCAGTTGAACAGCTTGCTGCAGAAGTAAAAGAGGGAAAACATCCTCAATTACAAACTGCTTTAAAAGCGACCCAAGAGAACATTGCCAAAGCAAAAAGAGCTCTCGAAGAGTTGAAATTGAGAGACTTGGGCAAAGAAGGCGAACGAGTGATGAACATCATCGCTTACTTAAAGGCCGCTGGTGGTGTGTTTGATGAGCCTGTGAAAGGTGAATCTAAAGAATCTCGATGGCAGAAATTTAAAAATGCGCTTGGTGCTCTCGCTTGCTTCCTTAAAGGAGCCGGTTGCACAAGCACTGCATGTCGAGCGACTGCAACTGCAGTTCTGACAGGTGTATTTTTCGGCAGCCAAGCGGGTGCTGCGGAGATGCCTCCGATGAAAACAGCGGCAGATTGTGCAAAGCTGGATTTGGTGGAGACAAGAGACCCTTCAGATCAGCATGTCAGTTTTTGCTCTGTTCCGGACGTCACGCTTTATGAAAAAGTCAGTGCAGTAGCGGGATCGACTCCCCATAATACTCCTACTACAGCGACACCTGCTGCAAAAAAACCTGCAGCACATAAAGGTGGCAATGACGAAGACGCCCAATAAGATATTTTGGGTCTTAATCTTTTTAATGGGAGCGAGACTCGGTTTTGCCGGGTCTCCTTCCGCTAATCGTTTCGCGCTTGTTAACTCCTATTCCTTAGCTATTTTTTCCTGCGGTTGTTCCTTAGGGGGCGGCTTAGGGGGATTAGAGAGGTTTGCGCCTTTGACAGACGATTTAGTAAAAAAGAAGGGATCGATTAAAATGATGTTTGCGGGGGATACTTTCGCAGTCGTCGACAACTTTCCGCCGGAAAGCAGTGTTATTGAATTCCAAAACATCACTTTAAAACTGATCAACTCTTTCAAAGATTCGATTTATGCCCCTTCTGCTTGGGACCTTACCAAGCTGGCCCCTGCCGATTTGCAGAGAATTAAAAAGGCCTCAAAATTTAAATGGGTTGCTTCCAATATCTCTCCGAAAGTCGATAAAATGTGGGAAGAATCACTTCCTGTGACCGTCGGCTCCGAATCCCTAACGCTTTATTCGCTTGTCAGCGATGCGGTGGGAGACGTTAAGGCCCGATACACTGTGATTCCTCCCGAAAAGTATTTAAGAGAAGTCGTTTTGCCTCAAGCTCAAAAGAGTAAACGACCGATTATGGTAATTTTGACGAACGATATGGAGCCTTTACCGGCTTTAAAAGAAATCTCGAAAGAAGCTGGGCTCCTTGTCTTTGAAGCCCACGGGAATTCAAACGAAGGAATCCGCTACCGGGAAGACCGTACGCTTCAAATCGGCGCTCGTACCAAAGGGCGTCAAATCACGGAGCTTGAGTTGGATGCTCTCCCTAAGCCCTTTGTAAGCTTTCGTCCCCCAGCGTTAGAGCTGGTAAAGGGAAGTGTCTATTCTGTCGATAAGTCGCTTGAGCGGCCGTCGGCTTTTACTAAGATTTTGAAGAAACTGAAAAAAGAGTTTGTTCAAATAGAATAATCGTACCGGCCTGCTCCTTTCGCGCTTTAAGAAAAAGGGAAAAGGCTCCGTGTACAAAAGTAAGATCGTCACGTTTTTTATTCTGTTTTTTGCCTCTGCGCTATTTTTGCGTGCGTTTGCAGAACAGCCTCAGCCGAATACGCCTGCAACTCCAGATCACGCCGCAAAGACGAGAGACCAAGCGCCGGCTCCAAAGCCGACTGAAGCTGATGCAGGTCCGTCTCATGTTGTTGCATTGAACAACGGTAGATGCATCGTTCCTTCCAACTATGATCCTCGTTTTCTCGCGTCTCAAACCGAAAAAAAAGAAGCGCTCGCAAAACTCGATGAAATCATCGCAAAACAATCACGTGTGATTCCTACGAAGGGCGACTGTTTAAATTTTCTTGCACATGCGCCCAAACCGAGCTCGGGCTTTACTGAAGGTTCACGTTTAGATAAGCGGTATGCTCCCCGCGAAGATGACTCGAAACCCAAACGGACTCCTACGCTTCAGGAGCGAATTGATGCGAGTTCGTTTGACCGGCTTTTGAAGGCAAGTTTTTGCTACCATCAAATTCAGAGCGTTCGGGATCTCACAAGCAACGATTTAAAATTTGGAGACGCGGGATTTTTTTACAGTGGGGAGGAATCCGAAATCAAAGGGAATAAAATGATTTCGGACGCTCTTAAAAACGCATTTTATAACCAGTTCGGCGCAAAATCGAGCGAGCAGCCTATTTCCTTCAAAACCCGATTCGATTGGGATGAAGCTTTGCACGACGAAAAAATCGTTCCGTGGCTCCTTGCGGTTTTGCGTCCTCAAATTGCTGAAGAATATAAGATCAAAGGGCTTGCGGCCGTTTCATCAGTCATTCCTAAAACACAACGGACCATGGAGGAAATCTTAGCCGAATCAAAAAGGGTCACGGCCTCCACCACTCTTAGCCAGGGAGAAAAGATCAAACGTCAGAAAGAACTGATCGATGAAAGTCATACGGCACGGCCTTCAGGTCAAAAATCAGATGCTCCTTCTGCGGATCTTGTCTCGGCACTTCTTTTAAAAGAAAAAATTCTCAATGAAATGCAAAGAGACGGGCAAGCTCAGTTTGAAGCGGCGGTTGTGAAATCCAACCCGGAACTTGCTCAAACCTTCAAACGAGTTCGGGAATCAGAAAAGCCCGGGATTTTAAATGATACCTTAGAGCAACTTTGTACTTTATTAAAATCGAATAAGAGCAAAGATACGGAACTTTTTTTAAGTGACTGGAAGAGTTACCTCAATGGCGGAGGGGGATTCAAAACGGGCCCAACGCAGAAGCTTCCCTTAAGCTTTGCGAATGCATTTTTGAGAAATGGAAAAACGTTCCGCGAGGAAGCTGTAAATTCTAAAGCAGATGCAAGAAATCGAATATTTACGGATGACAAGGGTAATGAACGTCAGATGAAGTCGGTTTATCCCGAAGAAGAACTAGATCCGATGCTCAGTTATTGGCTCGAAGGCTTCCCAAATGAACCTAAAGTCGGAAATGCAGAATGCCAGGCAGCGATTGATCTGCAGGTTCGAGCTGCCTTTTTAAATCGGGTGGCGCAGCATCTTCCTTTAAAATCCAATGTGAGTGAAGAACAAGACTTGATCCAAAATCAAAAACTCGCTCTTGATCTCGCTCTGCTTAGAACTTCGCGCAATAATTTGATGACGACGGTAAAGATGGGGCTTGTAGAATGCAAAAGCCCGGATCTTGCTCAAACGGCGATTCACATCTTAAATCTTCCCCAATTTAAAACGAATGAATTGAAAAGAGAGTTGGATCGAGAACAAGCTAAGGTCGAAAAAAATCCAGCTCACGCTCAAGCTTTAAAAGAGCGATTTTTAGCCTCCAACTTGAGTTTTGAAAAAGAAGGTTTGAAAGGAAAGGTTTGCTACCCGCCCTACCAACAAGATCCGCGATTTTTCTTGTCTCCTGATTCCCTAGTCTTGGGAAGTGCTTTGAGCCCTCTACTAAGTCACCTCGATTCAAAATTATCGTCCATAGAACCTAAGAGCCCCTTAGATAAAAGCTTGATTGAATATCTAAAGGTCCGTGATCATTCGCAAGATAAGCAGACGTTGCCTTTGTCGAAATACCTTGAAAATCCCACGGCTGAGGCGGCCGCGCAAATCGATTGGGCTGGTAGTTTGTATGATTCGAAGGAGTTCTCCGCAAATTTCTCGAAGATGATCGGTTCAAATTTACTTTCGAGTATCAATACGGCCCTCACTGCCTCTAATGGTAAAGGGTTCGGGATGATTACGTCCGCTCTGCAAACAGATCCGCTCGCGAAGATTTTTTTAATGAGAGAATGGCTTCTCAAAAAGACCGAGAATGCGCATCAAAAAAGTTTTGAGGAGCATGCCGAGCGCTCGAAGATGAGCGAGCCGATGAAAAGAAGCGAAGAGAGAGCCTTGAAGCAACTGAGAGTTGGGCTTTGCGATAATT
>CALCZU010000094.1 GCA_937903155.1 uncultured Bdellovibrionales bacterium | reverse complement strand
TAGGATGAGTTCTTTGTCGGACGTTCTGCAGGTTTTCACACAGAGAAGAGCTTTTTGGTGAAGGGCGAGATTCATTTTTGTACTCCTTTATCGTCGATAACCGTATCAAAAATAGATCCTGAGTCAATCGATTTATCGACGATAGAATGAAAAAAATCGCGAAATAATTCTCGCCCTTTTCGAAATAATTTTCGCGACTCGCCAACCACCTTTTGCAACTTACAAAGGTTGCCGCGTCGGCTTCGCCTCCTCGCAATGACGGTGTGGGCGACGAACAACCTCTCGATACATCCCCCCTTTAAAAACACAAACAGAACGCGCTTACCTTGCATCCGTCTTCGCTTCGCTACGCCGGACAAGCGTGCAAAGCGGACTACTCCCAGCCCTCAACCCGAGCGCTCTTATGCAGCGAGATTGCATCCGTCTCCGCCCTACGGGCTCCGCCGGAAAAGTCGTCGCCTGCGGCTCCTCGCAACGACGAGGGTTCCGCGATACTTACTTAAACGCGGTAAAAATAAAATACGGTGGAAAGTTTCGGATTTCTAAATCGAATTTGACGAGACTGAAAATTTTCTTCAACGTTTTCACGATCTGCAACGAATGTTGATAGATAATAAAACGTCCTTCGGGAGACAACCCGTCGCAGGTATTTTTTAAAAGCGTGTTTCTAAAAGCTTCTTTGAAAAAGAGAAGAGGGATTCCGCAGACGACCGCATCGGGCCCTTTTGGAAAAAGTTCTTTTAATTTTGCCGAGTACTCGCCGACATCTCCGTGAATGACTAGCATTCTCGGATCATCGATTTCCTGAAGCGCTTTGATGAATTCTTTTTGGACTTCGATGACAATCAATTTGCCGCTTGCGGGCAGTTTTTTTAAAAGCTCGCGGGTGACGGCTCCCGTTCCGCCACCGTATTCGACAATATTGAGACACCGGGGGGAAAGCTTGCTTGCGACGCGTTGACAGGTGTATTTCGAGCTTGGAACCACTCCTCCAACACGCAGATAGTCCTGAAAAGCAGTCTTAAGGAAGCGGAGCGCCATCTTAGAATTATAACATGGCTTTCATGAATTACTTAAAAAAAACCGATAATTAAGTAATGAGAAAACTTTTTATTTTCATTTTGATTTCGTCAGCTCTCTTGCGGGCAGAAGATTTAACTGAAATGACTAACTTTATTCCGCCTCAAACGATCGCGGATGGTTATTTACAGCAAAACCTTGGGGGCGAGAATTTCGCAGCAGATGCAACGTCCGATAATCTTTTAGATTCTGTCGAAGGCAATGATGACTTTTCTCTCGTAGGGAAAGGCGGGGGATCTCTTTACACAGAAGACGCTTTTAATTTAGGGACTTCAAAAGATACCGTCGGAGATAATTTCTTTCTCTCAAATCAAACCGCTGCGTTCGAGAGTAGTTTAGCGAGTGATTTTTTAAAGGCGGAAGCTCCAGTAGAAGAAGAAGTGTTTAATCCCAATCCTTCGGCTACCAATGAAAAAACGACCGAAGATACCCTCTCATCCCGCGGGCTCCCCAAAGTAAGCTCTGCAAGCACGACTTTAGATATTTTAGGCCTTCCCAAACCTCAAATGGTAGAATCGGACCCCTTAGACAGTAGTTTGAATCCCACGGTTGAAGCAAGACAAGAAGAGCGTAAAGAAAAGGTCAAAGGCCGAGTGAGAGCGCTTTTTGAAAATACCGAAAGCTATTAAAATCTTCTTTTAAATATCGAATTCCGCGCAGACGGGAGCATGATCTGACGGTTTCTCACCTTTTCGTTCCTCTCTTAAAATCGTAGAACTCACGCATTTTTCGGCGAGTTTCTGATTCGCCAAAAGAAAATCAATTCGAAGTCCGTTATTCATTGGAAATCCGAGATTGCGATAATCCCACCAGCTATATTCGTTGGAGTCGGGGTGGAGCTTTCGAAAACAATCGGTGTAGCCGAGAGCGATCACTTTTTGAAAAGCTTTTCTCTCGTCGACAGAACACAGGATTTGGTCTTTCCACTGAATGGGGTCGTGAACGTCTTTATCCTCGGGCGCCACATTGAAATCGCCCGTGACAACCACATATTCATCTGAAGTGTGGCGAGATTTTAAAAGCGATTCTAACTTTTCTAACCAAGAAAGTTTGTAAACATACTTGTCGCTGCCGACGGCTTGTCCATTCGGGATGTAAGCCGAGTAAGCGATTAAATTTCCAATTTGAACCGACACCAGTCTCGAATCCGGATCGCTCGACGTGATTCCGCGCTGAATATGAGAGGGTTGAGTCTTAGACAAAATCGCAACGCCATTATAAGTTTTTTGTCCAAAAACGGTCGCGGTATATCCCAATGCTTCGAAGTCTTTTGGGAAAGCGTCGTCGACGCATTTTAATTCTTGCAGACACAGGATGTCAGGCTTCTCATTCTCTAGAAGCCGCTTCGCTCTTTCGAGTCTCATTTTGATTGAATTAACGTTCCAAGTGATAATTTTGACCATACGAAAAGTGTTTTAACTTAAACGATTAGCGAATACAATATGGGCAAGACCTCTAAAAGCTCTCAAAGGAAAAATCATGGCCGACAAAAAAACCTCTAGTTTTATGCGTTCTCTTTGCTTTGGAAGAATTGAAGACGATATTCTTTTTCCATTTCCAAAAATGAAAGCGGAAGAAAAAGACGCGCTGAAAACCATGGTGGATTCCTTAGGTTCGTGGCTGAAAAACAAAGATGCCGATTTCATGAAGTGGGATAAAAAAGGGGAAATGCCTAAAGAGTTTATCGACGAGATGAAGGCCTTTGGGCTATTCAGTCTTATTATCCCCGAAGAGTACGGTGGTCTTGGCTTTTCGAGTACCGCTTACTCAAGAACACTCCAAGAACTCACCCGATTTGATGCCTCTGTCGCGATTACGGCCGGAGCGCATAGCTCGATTGGAATGAAAGCGCTCACTCTTTTCGGAACCCCTGAGCAAAAAGCAAAATTTCTTCCAAAGCTCGCAACGGGAGAAATGATTGCGGCCTTTTGTCTTACCGAACCCAGTGCGGGAAGCGATGCTGCGAGTATCAAAACAAAAGCGACTAAAAACGACGCGGGATGGGTCTTAAACGGCGAAAAGCTGTGGATTACCAACGGCGGCCTTGCGGATTTCTTTACGGTGTTTGCAAAAACCGAAGGAAAAGACGGAATGATGACGGCCTTTATCGTCACGCGCGATATGAAGGGTGTGACAACCGGGCCCCACGAAGACAAAATGGGTTTAAGAGCGAGCTCGACGACAACGGTGAATCTTGAAAACGTTCAAGTCCTTCCCGAACATGTTTTAGGAGAAGTGGGCAAAGGCTTTAAAGTGGCGATGAAAGTTTTAAATTCGGGACGAACGGGTCTCGGCGGCGGTTGTATCGGCGGGATGAAAAAATCGATTCAACTTGCGACCAAGCAAGCGAATTCCCGTCACCAATTCGGAAAACCCATTTCAGACTACGGACTCATCAAACAAAAAATCGGCCACATGGTTGTTGAATGTTATGCGACTGAAAGTACGGTTTCGCTCGTCGCAGGAATCATCGATCAAGGGTACGAAGACTACGCTGTAGAAGCCGCGATTAGTAAAGTCTTTGCGACTGAGTGCCTTTGGAGAACGGCCGACGAAGCGTTGCAAGTTGCCGCAGGTAACGGATACATGACGGAGTTTCCGTATGAACGCATGATCCGAGATTGTCGAATTAATCGGATTTTCGAAGGAACGAATGATATTTTAAGACTCTTCATTGCCTTAACCGCAATGCAGGATGTGGGCGCTTCGCTTAAGGAAGTCGCTAGCTCTATCGGCGGAGTTCTCCAAGATCCGATTAAAGGGTTCGGAGTGCTCTCCGATTACACTCGCCGCCGTTTAACTCAAGCCACGGGAATTGGACAGGCGACTTTCACGAAAGCGCATCCTCTCATTCGCAAAGAATCGGAAGTCTTCGAGGATTCGACGAAGAACTTAGCGGCTATGGTCGACATGCTTTTACGAAAACACGGTAAAAATATCGTCGGTAAGCAGTTTGCGACTCGACGGCTTGCGGACGTGATGATTGACCTGTTCGCACTCGGCTGCACGATTTCGCGCGTGACTCAAGCGATCGAGGAAAGCGGCGAAGCCGGAACGGCAAAAGAACGTGAGATTCTTCATGTGTTTGCAGGACAAGTCGGGCGACGCGTTCGCGGAAATTTTGGAAAGATTGATCAAAACGACGACGATGAGATCATCTCAATCGCAAACAATGCACTTCAGGCAGAGTCGTATCAGTGGGACATTTTGTAGTCCGCGAGATGGCAATACGACAGTGACTTGAAGCGGTTGCATTGCAGTTTGTTCCGGATCTACTTTCACTTAGTAAATAGATGCTCTTAAATGTCTACTGCGCATTCTTTCGTAGACTAGAGAAAGAATCAGAGAACTAAGCCAAAACAACTTCAAAACCTGTACTCTCTTCGCGAATGTGAGGCAATTCTAGAGCTAGAAGAAATAAATGATAAAGAACTCCGAGAACTGACGGGCCACTTGGGACGTATTCTCTTCTCACTCTGCAAACCAGTCTCTAAACCTGACTCTAAACTTCAAACTATAAACCCCAAACTCCCAACTGAAAGTACCTCTTCCTGAAATTAGCACGAAAAAACGGTTAGTATGGCCATTCCTTAAGACTGCTACCGTCCCCTTCCTGTACCCAACAGACCACTTTTCTGACTCTTCAGGCTCAATTTAGGCTTAAATTTAAAGGCCTGTATCTTGCTTTGTTATATTTATTCTGAATGTTGCCAATAATGGCAACTTATGGTAGGGTATATATGAGTCAACGAAAGTATGACCTCAGAATAGTGGTCAACGGACGTGCAGTTATAAAAGTCATCATCGACGCGCACTACGAACTTAAACACGCGGATTCGGTTGATGATTCTATAATTCTTGCGCTTGTTACTCAGTTAGATGGTAGAGATTTTCAACCTGACAACGTTGATGGCCGGTTCCAATATTTTGCCACTGATCTCATGGAACTTGAAGGCAAAAAGTATAAGCTTGTCTGGCTTTTGGAGAACGATACTCTCTATGTTGGTGTAGTAAATGCTTATCGGAGGAAATAATGGCTTTTCCAGATGAAAAAACTTTGAAGAAGATGGGAGCAAAGCTTGATAAGGTGGAGGGGACTCTTATGATTTCCCCAAACGCAACGCCACTACAGAAGCTACGCTGGGATATTTGCCAAAAGTTCGTTCGATACACAAGAGAACATGAACTGACCCAAGACCAATTGGCGAAGAAGCTTGGCGTGGATAAAGCCAAGGTCAGTAAAATTCTGCACCACCGGATTGATGAGTTTTCAACTGACCGGCTTATTACACTTTATCAGCAGCTCAATCCCGATATTAAAATTAAAGTTGGGTAGTATCGGTTTTTTGCAAAGAACACGAAATCTTGGGAATACCAAATAGACCATTAGTCTGGCCATTAAATCTAATGAACTTCAAATCTGCTCTCGACATTCTTATTCTATGGCAGCGACGGGAGGGCTTCGCTGACATTTCCATACAAGCGCGAATACCAATAATAGTTCGTCATCACCGATCCGACGTACTCGCGTGTTTCGCGATAGGGGATCAGATCCAAAGTAATTAAAATATCTTCGTGTTTATATCGACGCATCCACGACCGGACGGGATTAATTCCGGCGTTGTACGCGGCTGCGGCCCAATATAATTTCCCGTCTAAGCTTTTCAGAAGGTCTGTCATGTGTTCTGCGCCGATGTCTAAATTCGTGTACGGGTCAAGGAGGTTCGGTTTGTTAAATCCCATCCGTTCAACGGTATCCGGATTTAATTGTAACAACCCTTGCGCATTGGCGTAAGAAATGGCGAGTGGGTAAAACATGCTCTCTTTGCGAGCGATACTGTAGAGGAAATTCACAGGCGCATTTCGTTTCACTTTATTGAAAACGGCCTCGAACGGTTTAGGATAAGCGAGTTCCAAAACGTCTTTACTCCGAAAACCCTCTTTGTAATAGGCGAGATTCGATGCGTAGATGGAGCGTGCTTTGGCGTCGCCGAGGGACGCGAGATAAAGTTTTGCTTCGGGTTCTACTTTTGAAAACTGCATGAGGCCGTAATCGACCAAAAGGGCCGCTGTCTGTAAGAAATCGTTGCGAGTGAGGATTTCGACTTGATTGACGATGAGGTTAAACGGTTTGGATTTTTTGGAAACGACCGGAACGACGGATTTTTCTGTTAGACCGGGTAACGGATTTGAATGTTCGCGCTTTGCCGCCATGACGGAATGAAAAGAAAAGGGGTGAAATGAAAGCAGACGTGAGAAAACTTTTGCGGCTCCCTTTGAATCTCCGTTCTTACTCTTCGAAACCGCAAGCCAGAAGAGGACCCGTCCCGAAAAGGCGTCATTGGGAGTGACTTTTGACAAGAGTTTCTCGGCTTTCTTCCACTGATTGTCGTAAACATAAAAGAGTGCGGCGCGCGTGATGAAATTTTCTCGATCGGCTTTGGTTTCCTTTCTACAGCTCCCGCCTTTTTCATAAAGTTCGGCCAGAAAGGCGCCGTTGATCTCTGCGGGCAGATAGTCTTCAAGCGTTGCGGCCGCAGCAATCGCGACTCGATTGGGACATTTTTTTTCGTGAAGCGCTTTTTGCCCAAGCTCTTTTAATTCATCTCGAGAAAGTGGGAGAAACCCTTTTAAAAGGACCGGAACATCCGCTTTTCTCATCTCATTCCAATTCGTGAGCTTATCCCCCTTGTAATTTGGACTGATGGGGACAATCTGTTTCAGGGGAGGAGGGGATTTCGGTGTGGTCTTCGCTTCCGTCATTTCAAAAAGCGCTTTTGAATGTAAAACGGAATAACAAAATGGCGAATCGGACGCTTTTTTCTGACACTCAGAGAGATACGCTCGACTCTCGTCGGCAGAAAGTTGCTTTTTGATAAAAAGATCAAACCGCTGTGCCTCGAGATACAGAGGACTCTTCGAATCAATCGCCAGAGGAGGGCGGTTAAACTCCTGCGCGTCAGCGGGAGTGACAAGGGGTTGGTGAGAGCAGGCAAAAAACAAACACGCGAGAACGGGAATGAATTTTTTCATATGGGATTTAATTAATATAATCCCAAGTGGCATGAGAGTCACGATAGACTCCAAGTCTAATACAGAATAAATATTATACGACTATATGGTTTTACGCGTTTGCTTTCGGAGCGAGCCCTGCGGGCTCTTAAAAAAAGGAAAAACTTCTTTAACATTTAGAGGCCCTCCAGATAGAATTCATGTCCATGAAATCAAAGAAAAAAATTCTGATAGGCCTTGCAGTTTTGTTTTCACTTTTAGTCGTCGCCGTTGCGGTTTTACCTTTCATGATAGACGTCGATAAATACCGCCCCGAAATCGTCGCGAAGGCCAACGAGAAAATCAATGGAAAGCTCTCAATAGGGAAGATGCAACTCTCTCTCTGGGGGCAGATTCGCGTCAATGTCGACGGCATTGAACTCTTTGATTCCAACGGGGGAAAAGTTCTGGGGGTGAAGGATGTCTTTTTTCATATCCCCTTTTCTTCACTTTTTTCGGGGAGTCCGCTTCTCACTTTAAAGCTCAATTCGCCGCAAGTTTGGGTCATGAAAAATAAAGAAGGAAAGATGAATCTGATGGAGATTGCGAAATCAGAACCTGCAGCAGTCCAAACGACGCCCCCAGCTTCTGCAGAAAAAACGAGTCCGTCTTCACCCAAAGAATTGCCTGCGATGGCGAAAAAAGCCCGCTTTGGAATTGAAATTCTTCATGCGGACGTGAATTACCAAGATGTGACGACGGCCACTACGTCTCAGGTGAAAGACTTAAATATCCTCATCAAAGATTTGTCGATTGAAAGACCTTCTGAGATCGAGTTTTGGGCAAATCTCGAAACTCAAGTCGGCAAAACGCTTTCGGTTACGGGGCCTGTGAAAGCCACCGCAAAAATTACACCGAAGTTTAATGGAACCGAGTTTCAGGAGGCGAGTGTCGATGCCAAAGCGACGATGGACGATGTCGTCATTTCGATGCCGGGCCTTTTCGAAAAAAAGAAAGGCATTCCGGCCAATTTAACGTCGCGTTTGTCGGTCACCAATCACTCCGCTCTCGTTCATCAACTCGACATTGCTTTTTTCAATGCCAAGGTCGAAGGAAAAGCTTCGGCCGAGAATTGGGATAACGATGGAACTCTAACATTGGATTTAAAATCGAATGAGATCGATCTCAAGCCGTGGGCAGAATTGGTTCCCATGCTGAAAGAGTATGATCTAAAAGGTACGGCTCACTTCAACGCCGATGCTCATGGAAAAATGTCGAGTCCTCAATATCGTTTTGAAGCTTTCGTAAAAGACTTCATCGCGAAAGCGCCTAAAGTGAAGGGCGAACCAAAAATGCAAGTGCATGTCAAAGTCGTTACGGACAAGCTTGAGGATTTTTCAGTGGTCATGCAGGCGCCAGGAAATCATTTAGAGATGAAAGTCGTCGCCGAAAATTTCAAAAAACCAAAAGTAGATATTCGAGTCGCTAGTAGTGGGTTAGACCTCGATACGATCATGGACCTTCCAAAAGAACCTGCAAAGGCGGCTGACAGCAAAGCCGGTAAGGACGCACCTAAAGAACCCGCCAAAGCTGCGCAGACCGCGGGCAAGCCAGCAGGTGAAGAGGATATGGATGTTTTACTCGAACCTCTACGCACTAATGAAGCGGCAAAAAACATGACGGTAAATATCTCCGCAAAAATGGCTTCGTTAAAAGCTTACGACGTCAAATTGACCGATTTAAATCTTGCGATGGGTATGAAAAATCTCAATGTCGCTATCGATAACGCCGGATTTAAACTTTGGGAAGGGCAGTTCTCCGCAAAAATGGATATGCAGCTCGCACCAAAAACTCCGACCTATCACTTCAATACGAAAATCGCGGGTCTAAATATTCAAAAAGCAGTGGAGTCGAGTTTTGCTCTTTTTAAAAACACACTCCTAGGTAAAGCGACGTTCAATATCGAAGGGACAGGTCAAAGTTTCACGACTCTTAAAGCAAAACGCAATTTAAATGCAAAAGGCAGTATGAATATTGCGGAGGCGAAGTTTGCGACGATTGATATCGCAAAAGTTTTGGGCGATGGCGTGAATAAAGCGATCGCCGAAAAACTTCCTCAGTTAAAAGACAAAAAAATTACAGTCCCCAGCGATACCGAATCAAAGTACACGAGCATGACCTCCGATTTTACGATTCAAAATGGAGTCTTTAATGCGCCCAACTTCTTTGCAAAGGCAGAAAGCGGGAAAGGGATTGATGTGAAGGGAAGCACAAGCTACGGACTTCTCGACAGCACGATTAAAGCCAATTGGGAGCTCATCGACACTTACAACCTCACGCATGCAAAGGAACTTTCTGTCGAGCAAAGCGGCGTCCGGGTGGAACATATTTTAACCGACGGCAACGAGCCCTTAAAAATTCCCGTCGGTGTGGAAGGTTCAACCGCCGCTCCGCAATTCTTGTACACGGGCGCGTTGGAAGCTTTGTCGAAAGTAGTCCTAAAAAACGTAGGAAATGCGGTCGCTGAACGTGCAAAAGGCGAAGCACGAAAGCAAATCCAAGAAGCCTCGCAAAAGGCCTTAAAACAAGCCTCTCCGGATCTCCAGAACGCGGTTAAAAACCTCGGCGGCAAACTTTTTGGTAATTAACGCTACGTGTAACCTAGGCTTTCTTTGACTTCATCCCGGGTTAACGCTAAAAAAGACGACATCTTACTGGGGCGTCGACAAGCGGTAAGTCACTGGATTTTGATTCCAGGATTCCTAGGTTCGAATCCTAGCGCCCCAAAATTTTGCCACTTCGTGGCAAAATTAGAAAATGGAAAATAGAAAAATTGAGAAATAGCAGGGAATAGTAAAGCAGAGGCAAAATTTTCCTCTATTTTCTATTCTCAATTTTTCATAACACGTTTTGCAAAAAACAACGCTCCCCTCGAACCATTGCCAAGAGTAATCCTATTTTCTAAACGCTACTCATGGCTTTCCTCTTCCAAAATCTCGAGGTCTACAAAAAATCCGTCGATTGGGCTCAAGAAGTGGAGATTTTGAGCAAAGATGTAAAAGGAAAAATATCGTATGCATTTATCGATCAACTCGTAAGGGCAGCGCTATCTATCCCCCTGAACATTGCGGAAGGGAACGGTCGTTGGCATACAGCGGATAAAAGACAATTCTATTTCAT
>CALCZU010000093.1 GCA_937903155.1 uncultured Bdellovibrionales bacterium | reverse complement strand
AGCAACCTTTGTGTGCTGAGCTGGAAAGGTTGCCGCGGGTGCTACGCACCCTCGCAATGACGAATCTTCTCTATGACGAGCAGTTTGATACAAGTTCACGGAATCTCCCCCTCGATTTTCATTTTTTCACGGGGGTGGGTTTTTTTATAAGTGGCTTTGAGCCGCTCAATATCGAGTTGAGTGTATTTTTGAGTCGTGACGAGTGATTCATGTCCGAGAAGTTCTTGAATTTCTCGCAGTCCCGCTCCTCTTGAAAGCAAATGAGTGGCGCAACTGTGTCTTAAAGTATGAGGAGTAACGTTAACGCCGTGAGGCCCCAAAATTTCGACCGCAAATTCTCTTAAATTTCTTTGGAGTGTTCGCACCGAGACGCCGCCGCCTTCCGCATTTAAGAAGAGCGGGGTTTTCGGCCCATGCTTTTGAACTTCGGGCATGGAATCGACGTAATCGCGAATGGCATTTGCCGAATGTCTTCCGATGGGAACGACCCGTTCTTTTTTCCCTTTTCCAAATACGGTAATGGTTGAGTTTTTAAAATCAATATTTTCGTGTTTGAGCGCTGTGAGCTCCGAAATTCGGATGCCCGTGGAGTAAAGAAGTTCTACAACCGCTCGCGTCCGTTTGTGGCGTAAATCGTAGGTCTGAATTCCTTCGATAAGTTTAATGACTTCTTCTTCTTTTAATACAAAAGGAAGCGTTTCTTCTACTCGAGGAAGCGAAATCAATTTCGCGACATTTTTTTCGAGGTAACCTTCGCGGTGGAGAAACTTTAAAAAACCTTTGATGACGGAAAGTCTGCGCGAGATCGTCGCTCTGGAATACTTTTCCATTTCTTTCGAAAGATATTCACGTAGCATTTTCAGGTCACTTAATTTTGAAAAGTGAAAAGGGCCTTTTGTTCCCGTGAACAAAAACTCATGCCAGTGCCTGAGATCAATTTCGTAATTTAAAATCGTGTAGTCGCTCGCATTTTTTTCGTTCTTCAGACTTTCGAGGTAAGACTGAACTAAAACCGGCAAGTCTGGAATTTTTGCGGTATCAAAGAGCGTTTTTTCCTTCATCGGAACCCATCATTGTTTATACGACAGAACTTGGCAACACTGTTGGGGGAAGGCCTTGCTTTTAAGTACTTAATGCGTGGCATTAGCAGCGAGCCCCTATTTCCCTTTTCGGGTAAATCCAGTAGCCTAAAAGAATATGAATTTTAGCAAGCGACTTTTGACTCTCGTCGTATTTTTTCTCGCGCTCTCGGCGAGTGCCGCGACGTTGCCGAAATCACTTACTCGCGCTGAAGTCGACGGAGTGGTTTCCAAAATGGGGTTTGGGGGAGCCGCGCGGTTAATGAGAAGTACTGAAACCTACGATCCCTTCCCCGGAATTAAAATGGGACTAGAAGTCGGATTTATTCCGACAAATGAATTGAATACTTACGGGGATCTGACCGGATCGATTCCGTCCGTGACGCCTTCGCCTCGGTTTTATCTCGCGAAGGGGTTATTTAACGGTACCGAAATCATTTTAAATTTTTTTTCTCCCGATATTATCGATTCCCTCGCAACGATCGGCGGGATTTTAAAGTGGAATTTTTATAAAGAGAGTGAGTCTTGGTTTAGTAGTGCGGCGTATTTGGGTTACACCCGAGTCTCCGCTTTCAAAGGAAGCTACACTGGCGATGATTTTGAACTGGGGATTTATGCCAGTAAAGATTATGTGCGCGTGAAACCTTATGCAGGAGGATCGCTTCTTTTCGCACATGGAACCGTGCCTATCGAAAACGCCGTGTCGTCGAATACCGCTTGGGAGTCGACACTGAGATTATTTTTAGGTCTCGAAATTGAAATGCTTGCGAACTTAACGATTCAAGCCGAGCTGATTCGATTTTCCCCAGCCGCTTCCGTTCTCGTGGCTGCCAAGTTTTAAGAATGAAAAAATCCAAACGCTTGCGAGTAAGATCAGCATTCCCACGACGGGAACGCGATAAGCTTCGAGTCTGTGATTGAGTTCACTGCTTTGAAGCGTCCACTCGCTGACGAGATACATCAACGCAAATGCAATCAAAGTCGAGGCTTTCAGTTTTGAAACGCCAGAATCTTGCCAAAGTTCCGTCAAGACACAGAAGGCAGGGATAAAAAACACGTAGTAATCGACTCGAGTTGAAGTGTTGATGATCGTCATCAACGCTAGGCCCAAAGCGAAGAGATAAGAGTGCGCTTCAAGATTGTTTCGCTGCTTCCAAGCAAACACAAAGAAGAGAAGGCTGAGCGAAAGATTTAAGATGAGTGTGATCGCTTCGATCTGTGAAAGAACTAAAAAAGGCGAAAGCCAGGTTGCTAAAAGTGAGGGCAGCGATAAGAAAAAGATCTGATTTTTGAGAGGGTAAGTGGAGTGATAGAGATGGAGACTTTCTTTCAGATCGAAGTGCAGTCCAATTCCCGTTTCCCAACCAAATGCCAAAACCGGAATCAAAACCGCGAGCGCAGCGCCCGCAATGGTTCCTAACCTCACGCGATTGGATTTGATGATCCAATACAAGAGAACAATAAACCCTGGAAAAAATTTAATCGAAGCGATGAGCGAGATTAAAACCCCTCCTAAAAACTGAAAGCTCGATTTTTTCGATTGGGTCAGAAACTCCGCCAAAATAAAAGCGGCGGCATAAAAAAGCTGGATGTTATAGCACTGAAAGCTTGAGTGAATCGGTTTAATCGCGACCGCCCAAACCAAGAGCCAAGCCAGATGCTTTCTTTGAAAAATTGAATCAGAAGGAGAAGCGTTTCTCTCCGGAAAAAGTTTCATCAAGAAAAACCAAAAACAAACGTAAGCCAATGTCTGACAGAATAAAAACACCCAGTGCCCCGCATCAAATGAGAAAAGCGCCAAGGGTTTTAGAAGGACGAGCGAAAGGGGGCCATAGTAGAAGCCGCCAATTTGGAAACTGTCCTTGTAGAGACCGATTAACTTTCCGCGGTTTACCCATTCGGATACTTTGTAGTAAACTGAGTAATCTATTCCCGCTCTCAGGGCGATTCCCCAACAGGGTATGAGCAGTACGAAAAGCAGGAACAGTTTTGATTTTTTGAGCATTTTATTTGGATTAAGGTGTGGTAGTCTCTAAGTCAATCGAAAGACTTAGGAGTTCACGTAAGTACCTAATTATTTGATTAAAAAAGAAAATATTGCCTGGAAACGTCGATTTAGTCTAGTGTGTCAAAAATGAGTTTACCCATGAACATTTCAGAAATGCGAGCGGAATTGAAAGGGCTGTTTCGCGTCAATCCTGTGATCTACTGGGTCGATTTTTTGGCAAATCTCGCCGTAGGATATTTTTCTTTTTATCTTTCCCAAAAATATTGGGGTACTTCGCCGCTCCTTTTCGCAGCGCTTCTCACTGTCAGTTCGTTTACGCTTTATCGCGCCGTCATTTTTATTCACGAAATTGCACACGCTCGCCGTCAGATGCCTTACTTCACTTTTATTTGGAATTTGATCTGTGGCGTTCCATTAGGTATGCCTTCGTTTCTTTACTATCAATCTCATTATGCGCATCATCGCCCGCAAACTTATGGAACGGCATTAGATGGAGAGTATATTGCTTTCGGTGGAAACTCGCGGTTTGAAATTTTTAAATATCTTTTCTTTTCTTTTATCGCTCCGGTTCTTCTTCTGTTCCGATTTGTTTTACTGACGCTGCCTTCGTTTGCGATTCCTGCATTGCGGAAATGGGTCGTTGAGCACGGATCGTCTTTAGTGATTGAAACAGATTTTATCGGTTCTCCTCCAACCGCTTCCGAAAAAATGGATTGGTACTGGCAAGAAACTGCCACCGCCGTATTTTGGATTGCAATTTTATCGAGCGTCGCCATCGGCTACATCCCACTCGCAAATTTTTTCTGCTTTTTCGGTCTGATGTGTACGGTTCATATCGTTAATGCGTTGAGAACATTGGCAGCGCACAGATTTGTAAATGAAACGTTGGAACCGATTAGTCTCGAAGCTCAATATTTAGATTCAGTGAATCTCACGGGTAAAGGATTCTCGGCAGTCGTGAATACACTTGTGGCACCAGTAGGATTGCGCTTCCATGCGCTCCACCATCTATTCCCAGGGCTTCCGTACCATTCGCTCCCTGAAGCACACGCAAGAATTTGCAAAGCAATTCCTAAAGAAAGCCGTTATCATCTTTCGAACGAACCTACTTTAATCTCTTCTCTTGTTTCTCTCTGGAGAAACACTGGCACCACTTCTTCGACTGCAGAAGAGCGTGCTCAACTCCTCAGCGGTATTTCAGTCGCCGGCACTAAGTGATTCGCCGCCTCGCAAGAGTTTGCGAAAAAACGAATGGGCGCAGCTTTGATTTGGTAAGACGTGATCTTCGAGGTAGCCAATTCCTTCGGAGAGATGACGGTTAGGAACCCTTGTTTTGCCCTGAGGATTTTTTGCAACGATAGCGTACGTCCCTATTTTGGGGTCGGACAGAAAATCGTACCGATGGTCCGAATCCGCAATCTGATCGAGAATATTGTATCGTCGTCCACGTGTGAATGCTTCGAGGAAGCGACTCACCCATCCTTCGCTTTTGTACGGACTAAGTTCACCTGGATCTAAATAGGAATTCTTGTAGAAATTGATAGGTTCGGAACTAAAAAACCGATTAGAAATATCAGTTTGAAAGTGTTGGAAAAAAATGCCGGCATGGGGCGTTGTTTACTATAAAACAGTTTTTCGCACTACAAGTATTGCGTAGGTATTTGATATCATGTGGTTTTCCAGTTCATATTCCCGTTTGAGTGGCCTTCACGTCAGGTGTTGATCAGAAACTCTCAATAGCGCATACTATACACATGAAACGTACAAATCTTGTGCTTGATGAAGAATTGCTAAAAAGAGCGACCTTGATATTGGGAGAAAAGACTTATTCGGGGGCTGTTCAAAAGGCGCTCCAAGAGGCAATCCAGATGGCTTTAATGAGAGGAATGTCGGATTTTGCCGGAAGCGGTATTTGGAACGGCGACCTTTCAACGATGAGAGAAGACCACCCGCGTTCCAAAGCGAAAAAGAGAAAGTAGATGCTTTATCTAGCAGACACATCACTTTGGATCGAGTGGTTGAGGAAAGATTCCTCAACGGTGCTACAGAAAGAAGAGTGGCTAGAGGTTGTTGTTTGTCCGCCGGTAATCCAGGAATTACTTCAAGGGATTTCGTCATCCCGACAAAAGGAAATTTTTAAGGAGAGATTATTGGCTTTTTTTTGTGTGGAAAAATCTGTTTCGACCGACCTGTACATTGCGGCATCCGACATTTACTCCGCTTGTCGAGAGAAGGGTGTCAAGATCCGTTCTTCTACCGATTGCCTGATTGCCGCTATTGCAATTAAAAATAAGCTTCCCATTAAGCATCGAGATCGAGATTACGATTTAATTGCGAAAGTTACGTCGCTCAAGATCGTTAAATAAAAATTGAGTTGGATTTCTTAGATCACATCCCAATCGGTGTGAGTCCCAAGATCTTTCAATACAACCCCCTGGGCCAGAAGTTCATCTCGGATTTTGTCGGAGGTGAGGAAGTCTTTTTTCTGACGGGCGTCGGTTCGTTTCACAATCGCGGCTAAGATGTCGCCTTCTTCTAACCCGCGTTCCTTTAAAATGAGAGTTTTTAAAGTGAGAAGATACTGTGAAGGATCTTCCCAAAAAACGTTAATCACAGACGAGAGTGTTTTCATCTCTTTCAAAAACTGATTTGCGATGATTTTTGTTTGTGGAGTGGATTGAAATCCTTTTTTATCTAAATACGCATTCAGCATTCGGATGTATTCGAAGACGAGGCCGAAGACTCTCGCGGTGTTAAAGTCATCTTCCATCATTTCTTTCCATGAGGATTGAAATGTATTTCCAAAAGCCGTGAGTGCTTTTTCTTCTTCAGATTCAGGCAACTGTTTTCGGGCCTCAAGCGCAGCGGCACTCTCGCACTTTTTTAATGTCGAATAAACGCGATGAAGTGCGGTTTGGGTGTCTTTGATTTGTTTTTCGGAGAAATCCAAAGTCGAACGGTAGTGTGCAGAGAGAAGAAAAAATCTTAGTGTTTCGGCCGAGTATTTTTTTACGAAATCTCGAACAAGCATGATATTGCCGAGGCTCTTCGACATTTTCTCGGCGTTAAACGTCAGCATATTGGAGTGCAACCAATATTTTACGTAAGGTTTGTGCGTTGCACCCTCAGACTGCGCGACTTCATTTTCGTGATGCGGGTGAATGAGATCCATTCCGCCCCCGTGTAAATCGAAGGTCTCGCCGAGGTATTTGATAGCCATGGCTGAGCACTCGATATGCCATCCAGGTCGTCCCTTACTCCACGGACTGTCCCATCCCATATCTTCATTGGGTTTTTGGGGTTTCCAGAGAGAAAAATCTAATGGGTCTTGCTTCTTTTCATCGGTTGCAACGCGCGCTCCCGATAAAAGATCGTCAATTTTTTTACCGGAGAGTTTTCCGTACTCCGAAAATTTTCGAACAGAATAAAAAACTTCTCCATCGGGCGCGACATAAGCCAAACCATTTTCGATGAGTTTTGAAATGATCTGGATAATCTCTGCGATGTGGTCCGTCACTTTCGGAGCGACGGTTGGGGGAGGGACGCCTAGGCTTTTCATGTCCTCTAAAAAACCTGCGATGTATTTTTCGCTAACTTCAAGCGAACTGCATTTTTCTTCTCGTGCTCGGTTTAAGATTTTGTCATCGACGTCGGTAAAATTCATCACTCGCGTCACTTGATATCCAGAGTATTTCAAAAATCTTTCAACTACCTCGTAAAAAACGTTTACGCGGGCATTTCCAATGTGGATGAGGTTATAAACCGTAGGTCCGCAGACATACATTTTGACTTGATTGGGAACTAGGGGAGTAAAGACTTCTTTTTTCTTTGTCAGACTATTAGTCACTTGAATGGCCATGAAGCGACCTTAACATGGCCATCCGCTTACCCGCAATTGCCCACTTAGTGGATAATTCGCGACGGTCGAGAACTGTGAAGCACTTGATAAGCTTGCGAATTTACGTTGAGACTTTTTAACATTCTCGTCTGGTAGAAAAACTCTGCAACGCCTGCTGAAGCCGCAGGGCCACGTCTGAGGCCTGTGAGAAATTCCCCAACCATACTCGTAACGGCATGCACGCAATTCACGGAATAAGGACGAGTGTTCATATCGAGACCGCGGTAAGTGATGCTACCTGATCTCAGTCGAGCAATCTGTTCTTCCGCCTTGAGGAACAATGTTTCTGTGGAATCATAGGGCCCGAATCGAGTCACCGTGCGAGCGGGACGGGCCACCGAAGCGCGCGAGAGCGTGTCTTCTAGGGAGAGGTTCTGTCCGGGATAATCGCCAAACGCTGGCATCTTGAGGTCTCGCCAGCCGTGCATATATGCATCCTGCGGAATCCACCCAATATCGGCTCGAGTGATTTTTCCGTCGGACTCGACTTTATAGAAACTTGCAAAGGTATGTGACATTGCAGCCGTATTTAAAGCACTTCGATAGCCATAAATTTCTGCGAAGTATGCGGGCGAATTGTCGCTCGCAAAACTCAAATGGCTAGTGAAAAAAAGAATCCACAAAACCCAAATCGATTTGTATTTCATAATTGCTTCCCTTTCCCTAGAGGAAAAAGGAAGCAATAGAAATGCCAACCGCTAGATTAGCGGCTCAGAAACTGTTGCCCTTCGGAAACAAGAAGGTAACCACGGTATTTTTTACCGTCTTGAGTTCGCATCGCTCCCATAAGAAGTTTTGAGCTCATCCAAACCCATCCTCCGCGGAACGATTGAGATCAATGTTAGTTGTTCATCGGAATGACGGTGACAAGGACTTGGGCGGCAATTGCGTTTCTCTGACCGACTGGGCCCATGCCCTCCATCGTCTTAGCTTTCACACTCACGCAGGTGAGTTCAATCCCTAACGCCATAGCGAGAGATTCTCGGATTTTGTCTTTATGAGGGGACAATTTGGGTTCTTCCAAAAAGATATTGGAGTCCACGTGAGCGATTTTGAACCCGAGCTTTTTCAACTCCGATTTCGCGAATGCGAGAAATTCAGTGCTTTTTCGGGCAGCGTTCTCAGCCGATGAGTCCGGAAAGTGTTCGCCAATATCTCCTAAAGCCATCGAACCTAAAATCGCGTCGACCAAAGCGTGAATTAAAACATCTCCGTCGGAGTGTGCTTGTACTTTGAAGTAACAAGGGATCTGAATTCCGCCTAAGGCGATTTCAGAAGTTTTGATGGTAGGGATTAATCGGTGAATATCGTAACCTATGCCCGTGCGAACCATTTAAAACTCCTTTTTTTCTTCGTTCAGAATCTTGCGAAAGGTTTCTAACTCGAAATCGTAGGTCAGTTTTAGGTTTCTGACATCCCCTGGAAAACTTCCCACCGGAATTCCATAGTACTCACATAAAGACGCATCGTCGGTGAAATTGAGTTGGCTCTGTTCGTTTGCGCGGTCCATGAGCGATCGGATGAGAGCGTATTCGAAAACTTGCGGCGTTTGCACTCGATGAACCATGTTGCGATCGACCGTTTCTTTCACTTCGTGGTTTTCGATTTTTTTCAGAGTATCCACGACAGGGATCACTGGGATCCACGCACCGTAGGAACGATCAAACAGTTTCTCTTTGACCGAGCTCAAAAAAGCGTCCGATAATACAGGCCGACAGGCATCATGAATCAAAATCCGAGCGGGAGATTGGTCCCCAGATTCAAGTGCCTCAAGAGCGACTCGCGAACTGTCCTGCCGGCGGTTGCCCCCCGGGATCACTCGAATGCGGCTTTTTAAAGGTTCGCTGAGAAATTTGCCGATTTGGTCATGAGCGAGTTCGATAAAGTCGACCGGTACCGTTAATAAATAATTACGGATACAGCCGAGCTTTTCCAAACGCAGAAGCGTGTGGATAAATATCGGTTTATCGTCCAAAGTTTGGAATTGCTTGGGAAGAGGATTTTTTCCGTTAGAAAAACGTGTCCCCTGTCCCCCGCCTAGAACAATCGCGTCGATGGTGACCATGATTTTCTTACGTTCCGAAAATAGTTTCTAATTCTTTTTCGATGTCAGCTTCTTGGATGTTTTGTGCTAGGGAAAGTTCTTTGACCAAAAGTGTTTTCGCTTGGTCGAGGAGTTTTCTTTCACCGAACGAGAGGTCTTTATCGTGTTTCAAAAGGAACAACGCTCTTAAGACTTCCGCGATTTCGTAAACCTTACCGGTATGAATCTTCTCCATATATTCACGGTAACGACGGTTCCACGTTTGGTGATCGATTGCAGAGGGTTCTCTGCGTTTTAAAATTTTGTAAACTTCGTCTACTTCTTTTTTCTTAATGATAGGGCGGAGACGGCTAGTAGAACTCTCGATAGGGACGAACACCTTCTTTGGTGCGCCGTTATCTTGAATTTCTAGGATGTAAAAGCTTTGTTTTTGACCTGGACCAAACTCGCGTTCTTCGATGCCTTTTACAACACCAACACCGTGAGAAAGATGGACTGCGTTATCGCCGACTTTGAATTGAACCATACTTCGGACTACCCCTCAAATAAAGCGTTAAAGATGGGTGCTTATACCATATTCTGAGGGGTATTGCACGAAATTCTCGGAACGAGATATGAGACGATCCAATTTAGCTTAATGATTACATGAGTTTAATGTCAATATAGAAATGACGATTTCTTTATTTGACCTATGCTTTTGTTTCATACTAGATTCGGCGCGCGCTAACCCTATGCAAAATTTACCGTCGTTATTACTGGTCTCCCAGTCACCCCGAAGAAAACAAATCCTAGAAAGTGTCGGTCTTTTATTTCAATCTAAAGACCCAAGAGACGTCACTGAAAAGCATCCCGAGCATACCGAGGTCGATGAAATCACGTGTTGGAATGCGACGACAAAAGCGGGAACTTTATTAAATCATGTGAGTGATGAAACGATCTTGATCGGTTGCGATACGCTCGTCGTTTTGAAAAACGAAGTCTTGGGAAAACCCAAAGACAAAGCGGATGCATTGGCAACTCTCGCAAAACTTTCAGGTCAAAAACATACCGTCGTGAGTGGTCTTACGTTACTCTCCAAAAAATTTGGTAAGGTTGAAGTGAACGCGAAAACCGATGTTTACTTTAGAACTTTGTCTCAAAAAGAGATGTACGAGTATGCCGAAACCAAAGAGCCTTACGACAAAGCAGGATCTTATGCAGTTCAGGGAATGGGAACGGTGTTCATCGAAAGAATCGACGGCTCCTACACAAACGTGATGGGATTTCCGCTCGAAACTTTTTTGAGAGAGCTTCCCGGCTTTACTAAGATTCCGCTGTATCAGTGGTTTCTTGCATGAAAATTTCTGAGAACCTCGCAAACATTCGCGAAAAAATCGCTTACTATACCGATCCGAAAAAAATCAGAATTGTTGCCGCTTCGAAGTTTCAAAGTGTCGAGACGATTCGGGAGGCTTCTGCCTGTGGAATCACCGATTTTGGGGTAAATTACGCCCAAGAAGGTAAAGAAATTAAAGAAGCGTTAAAGGGGATTTCCATCTGTTGGCATTTCATTGGACATATCCAGAGCCGTAAGGTGAAAGATCTTTTAAGTTATGATTGCGTTCAAAGTTTTGATCGAAAAGAACTCATTCAAGAATTTCAAAAACGAGCTCTACAAGAAAATCTGAAAAAAGAAATCCTGATTCAAGTAAATATTGGGGAAGAGCCGCAGAAATCAGGAGTGAAACCTGCCGAGCTTTCTTCTTTACTTGTGGACGTCAGAAATATGCCGGGCGTTATCGTTAAGGGATTAATGACAATGCCGCCCGCACTCGAGCCGATTGAAAAGCGTTTGCCCTACTTTGAAAAGATGCGAGAACTTTTTGAAGCGTCTGGATTTGACTCTGAGAATCATAAGCTATCGATGGGAACGAGTGAAGATTATGCACTCGCGGTAAAAGCGGGAGCAAATATGATCCGCTTGGGGACTTGTCTTTTGGGAAAAAGATCGACATCCTAGTATTTTCTAATCTTAGAAAGATAAAAGGAGCTACTGATGTCGTTAGACCAAGCTGTCTCGGATGAAATCTCTCCCAATGAAATCAAAAATAAAGATTTTAAGAAAATAATGTGGGGATATGCCCCCGAACAAGTCGTGGAATTTCTCGAACAGGTTTCGAAAGCTTGGGAGCGGGTTCAGAAACAAGAAAAAGAAATTATCAAAAGAATGAGCGAACTCGAAAATACGATTAATCATTTTCAAGCAAAAGAAGATGAAGTCGCGCAAATCCGTGAGATGGCTCAAAGTGATGCGGACGCGATTCGCAAAGAAGCGGGCAAAGAAGCTGAACGAATTTTAAAAGAAGTCGAAGGCCGTGCTGACAATATCAAAGCCAAAACTGAAGAATGGCTTGCCGAAGTGATTGCGAAAGTCGAAGAGACCGAAAGACGCAAAGAAAACTTTATGAGAGCTTTCCGTTCGGCTTTAGATAGCCACTACGAATTGCTTCAGAAGGAACAAAAGGACAGTTCCGAGCCCATTAGCTTACAACTCGATCAATTTTTAAAGACAAATCTCGTCTCTGGTAACGAAGTGCGGATGTAGTTTTACTGCCAGAGAGAGAAAAAGAGTCCCTGAATCGACGTCCAAATCCATGTGAGGAATGTCGTGATTTGCATGAAGGCGCCTTGGTACTTGCACTCGTTCATAATGCAGGTATCGAAAACTTGTAGAGAATGCCTTGAATCCACTCTGTGGATGAAATCGAGGTTGTCCGCTCGGTTTAGATCAATGTACTGCGAGACAATGGTATTGCCATCCGTTCCACCGGCATGTGTGGCACCTACAATCGCGATATTTCCCTTTTGTGTCTGAAACATCGGACCGCCCGAATCCCCGAAGCAGGATCCTGCGCGGTTACTGGGGCCTAAGATTCCTCGCGAATCGGAGTGCATACTGGGAATGGAGTCGGGACTTGCAAGCTCGATATAGTCGTTGACCGTCTCAATTTGATTTGTTCCTTTTCGCTTTTTGCCGCTACCCGTGCGAGCGGACAAATCGTTGCAACCGTAACCGACAATTTGAACAGTCTCACCCGCGCGCACAGAAGTCCCGATGGGATGGATTTGTCCTTCTTCGGCGTTAGCGTAGTTTTTATCAAACATCAGAATCGCGATGTCGTTTGGATCTTCCACGACTCCTTCGCCAAATTTTTCATAGTGACTCGTCACAAATGAACCGAATGAACTTAAGACGCTGTAGCTTCCTGCGCGCGGAGTGCAGTGGGCTGCGGTCAGAACAGCTCGAGGAGAGATGAACGTGCCGGTACAAAGGCCGCCCCCAGGAATTAAAATCATTACAACGCCTGGGTAGTCCTTCGTCACGCTCACGGCGACCGCACTTGCGTCACTGAATGAAGCTTGTTTTTGGACTTTGCCGCAACTTGCGCAAACGCCCAGCAAAAAAAGGAGCCCTAGCAGTGAGTGAAGGCTTTTCATAAGTTTTAGCGAGAAGCGGGAAGTCTGTCAGAAGTGTCGATGCCTAACGATTTTGTTAAGTGACTCGCCTTTTGAAAATTGTTCTCAGTGTTTTTAATTTGGAATTCGAGGATTTCGATTTCAGAGTTATTCGAGGCCGAAGGATTTAAATGCATGGTCGACGTTTCATTTAGATTTTTAGCGCCGAGTTCGAGCACGCGTTTCGCTTCTCCGGCACTCGTTTGTCCGCGAAATGGGGTGGAGTGCAAGTAGGATTGGAAGAGTTTATTCATGTTGTCTTGGTCTTTCATGGAGATTTGCATTCCGGGTTCAAAATCATTTTTGTCGTTAAGGTATCGGGTGCTCAAGAGAAGACCGTATTTTTCCATGAGATCCTTGCCTTTGATTTCGTCTTCGCCGCGTCGCTTAGAATCTGCATGGGCCTTTTCCATCTGATTTTTCAGTTCGCTGAGTCTGGATTTGGCTTGGTTCCAGGATTTAAGGACTTCTTCCTGGGTCTTTTTCATTTCTTCTTGCACCATTGCGGAGTTGTCTTCCACAGGTTGCACGAAGGACTGTGCAGAAAGAGAGGTTGAGATCATTGCCGATACGCCAAAAAATACGAATAGTGTTTTCATGACTCATTTATCGGAATGAGTTGGAGAGGATTAAATCCAAATTTCAATTGTGAAGAAAGTTCCTTTTTTGAAGCGAAGGTGGGTGAGAGAGCATAAAAAAATGCCCGTTTTCAACATGAAATGTGGAAAAACGGGCATTTTTAGGAAACGTTATTTTGCTTTTTTCTTGCCGTGAGATTTTGCAGGCGCTTTGGTTTCGCCTTTGTGAGCTGCGCATTCAGTGCATTCGCCATGTTTCTTTTTGCAGGCTTCGCACTCTTTTCCACCTTTTTCGCATTCAGTGCATTTGGTTGCAAGTTTTTGATGGCTACATTTGCAATCGGCCGTCGTTTTTTCTTCGGTCGAGGTCGTCGTTGTTTCGGTCGTTGTTTTCACTTCCTCTTTGTGAGCGCAGCTCGAAACAATGAATCCTAAAGCAATAAAGCCAAATACTAATTTTTTCATTTCAAGGGTCCTTTCGTTATGAATAACATTATCTTAGCACAGTTTAGTCGACTTTTAAGCGTTTCGTCGAGAGGGCGTGATAATTTTCATAGGACCGTTTTGACGTGTTTGTGATATACCGGCCCCCTGTTTTTTTGAATCAATCGAGGTTCTAAGCAGTAGACAGTTGCCTATCATTTGTTGAACTGTATTCAGGTTGTAGGACAAATTCCGATTCTGCCTTGGAATCATTGAACTTTTTCTGGCATTCCAATTGTATAAAAAAACAGAGAATTCTTATGTCCAAACGCCTTTTAAATTTTTCGGGAATTGTGATTTTTGTGGCTTTTGCCTTTTCGTTTGCGCGCCCGAGCTTTGCCATGAACTTGAGACGGTGTAATTTTAAAACGATTACGGAGTTTGAAAGACCGAATCCGATTCCCTACTACAAAGACATTTCTTACCGCCCTGAAGGAGTCGACCTCCTCGCCATTGAGTCAGGCCATCGAACGGAAGAGCGAACCGCGATTTTGATCCGAACCAATAGAGGACGAGAGGTCGTTGTTTTTTCGAGGTATCTCACTGCCGGGGGACATCCTGGAATGATGTATATTGTGCAAGAACTTTTAAACAAAGTTTCCGAAGGAAAAGAGTGGATCGAGACCGCAACCCCCATGGGATACGGTGGTGAAATTCAATTAAGTCGGGGCTCGACCCCTGGGTTCGACCATCCACTCCATATCTCGCAGATCAACCCTTCTTCGGGCATGATGCACACTCAAGGACTTGTGAGCGACTCCCAGGTTTTTGCGGATGTCATGAACGGAAAATTCCCGGGACTTGTTCATCCGAATGCGGTGCAGGTCTTCGATCCTCAAAATGTTCATCTCGTGAAAGTCCTCTCTGATTACGTTAACCTAGCGAATGAAAAAAATAAGGAAACCCATGACGAATTAATAAAGGAGTGGGAAGAACGAAACGATCCTAATCGAGAAAAACCCGTTTTAAAAAAACCGAATTTTCGGCATGATATCGTCGAACTTTTGAAATGCTCTGCCATGGTCCAATCTGCGGGAATTCTAGCCTTGCAGATGAATCCTGATCACCCGCACAATTATCTCGGTGACCCCGCAAAACTCAAAGCAAGTCTAGAACGCAATTTTTCGATACAGGCGAGAGCCGCGGATGTCCATCTTGCAGTCCTGGACATCTTAAAAAAAGATAAAGTGAAAATCCCTCGCATTTTCACGACCCAGCTGGATACCCCGATCGGGAAACGAAAAGAAAATCCAACCCCGCTGGATGAACATGGAGAACCTTTGAAAGAGGATGTTTCAGCCCCCGACCCGGTTGAGCATTTGATTCACTATTTCAAAGAGTTAAAAAAATCAGGGAAGCCACCCAGTGATACGAGCGTACAACAGTTCTATGCAAGCTATTGGCGTTTTTCAGAGTACATCAACACCGTCAATTTCTTGATGGGAGTAAAAGACGGAAAATATAGCGAAGAACAACAGAAAGTACTCTGGGCCAATACACAAGTGATTCAGTTAAAAAAACCTGAACAAGAGAAGCGTCCGACGGAATTTATTTCAGAGTAAGAATGTTTTCCTGAAGGACCCAACCCAAAACAGGCTGACTTATTTCTTGCGCATTTTCTTTGGCGTGACGGGTTAAATCAATTAGCGTTCCCGCAGCGAGTTCCACAATTTTCTCATCTTCCTTAAAATTATAGTTTTTATAAACGGGGATGGTTTTGTCCGCACTGGATAAAACGGCGAGATTTGCTTTGAGGCGATAGCAGAAGTAAAAAATCGTCGTTATGGCGATAAAAAAGCAACCTGTTCCTACGAGGATTCTTCCTAAATCTTTCTGTCTTCGGATGAATAAAATAATCCCTGCGAGACAAAACCAAAAAGCGAGGACAGCTGTGAGTAAAAGACTATTCTTTCCGACGAGAAGTGAAAGGATAAATCCTTTGCTCTGACAAAATCCATCTTTAATTCCCAATGAATTTTGAATTTCACAAAGGCTGTGAATCGAATCCATCGCTTTAAACGGATTTGCTTCTAGTTGAATACTTTTAAGCAGTTCTAAAACCGCGCGGTCGGTAGCTTCGAGGCCCATTTGCGCGAGAAATAAATTGTAGTGGGCTTCAGGCGAGGAAATTCCTTCGGCTTCTTTCAGTTGAATCCACTCTGAAAACTTTGTGGAAGCCTCTTCAAAGCGATCGCTCTTCAAGCTTTCAATGGCTTGATCCCATAGGGGTTCCGCCGCATTCAATCGTAACGAAAGAAAGACAAGGAAAAATAAAATCAGTTTAATTTTTGAAGTCATGAAAGGGATGAGAGTGAGAGCGTTCAGTATCGAACGTCGTACTTTTCTTCCAATACCCGAACGAGCAGCTGGAGTTCGTTAATTCGCTCCTGCATTTCGCGGCTCTGTTTTTCAAGGTGACGGATCCGTTCGTCCTTCTCATTTAAGCGACGTTCAAACATCGAATGAGTTGTTTGTACGGGAGGGGTTTCCGTTTTGGGTTCGCGATAGGGGGCACGGGAAGGTTGAAACTGAATCTCTGATTCGCTCGGCTTTAGCTTTCTATCCGTATAAAGAGGTGAAATGGTAGGTTTCACCACAGGCTTTGACTCCGGAGCCATGCTCACAGAATTTTCGGCGCTGGTTGCAGTCCCGTCTGAAAAGAGGATGAAATACTTCCCCTTATCCAGTCTGTACGGAATGCTATTGCTCTTTATTTTTCTTCGGATGGTGCTTAAGCTGAGTCCACTTTTAATGGAATACTCAATCAGAGGAACCCACGTACCCTCATCGCACGCTAGAGAAACGTGCTGTGACATGAGAGGCTCCTTTCTAAATATTGTATCCAAACTTTTCATTCACATCCATTGAATTTGTTTAACGCATCATTCTTACATTCCTGGGCATACCTCATTCAAAGCAAATATGCTAAAATAAAATGGTTCACTACAATTCTTCATCAAACCTAGCCGCAGAGAGTTAAATCTATGTTTAAAAAAGTCGCTAAAAACACCCTATGGGTGGCTTTGATCTTAACGTTGGGTCAAATCCCCATCGGAGAAAAAACCATTGGTCGCTACTTTATCGAAGGCATCGGACATTCTTTTGTCTGGACCGGGCACAGTGTTTTAACCACTCCCTGGATGGCCGGAATGGATCATCCGGAATGGTTAGATTCTCTGTTTGAAGTCGATCGCAACCACAAACCGAAGCGTGACCGCTCGGTGAATCTCGAACATCTCTCGCCTCGCGAACGCGAACAAGTAAAAAAACTTTTAGAATAGGAAAACTATGACACACTCAAAATTTATCGAACGTCGTAAAGAATACCGTCTCCCCTTTGGCGAAAAACTTATTTTTACCGATGGAGTCCGAGCCCTGACTGCACACTCGGGCAATTTAAGTCGCGGTGGGGTTTTTATGCTAACGCTGAATCCATTTCCGATTGAGACAGAAGGCTATCTCTACTTTATGCTTCCGGGTGAAAATCAGAGTATGTGCTTGAAGGCGAAAGTCGTGCACATCGTTCAAGAGATGAAAAAGTGCGAAATTGAATGTGGAATCGGATTAAAGTTTACGGAAGTTTCGGACCAACAGCGGTCTAAACTAAATTTGTATATTCTTTCAGAACAAATGGCTTACTTGGAATTAAAAGAACTCCTCGATAAACCGCGACCTAATCGCGACCAATTACAAAAACTTCTTGTAAAACTTCCTTGGTTAACCGGGTTGGATTTGCTTTCAATGCGCTATCGGGTTGATAGAGTCTGTGCAATGTTCCACGCGTTTGCGGATGTTTCGGAACTCTCGAGGACGGCGTAATCGAGATGAAGAAACTTCTCCTTTCATGCCTCATGCTTCTTTCGATGGCAGGTTTTGCTTCCACTGAAGTTGAAAAGACTTTTGGTCTGCTTGGAGGCCTATCGTTGTCGAAATTATCTTATGAGAATGGAAGTCCTTCGGACTATCGAAAGGGACCCTTATTTGGGCTCGATATCGAGTTTCCCTTATCCTCTCATATATTCTTTGTCCCCAGTGTTTATGCTGTTCAAAAAGGAGACGAGAACCCCTTAGGTTCAACCCAACTGAGCTATCTGGAGCTCGCGCTCACTCCCAAGATCAAGTCTTCCTCGGACGGAACGGGACTGTATTTTTTGATTGGGCCCTATCTCGCAACGATCCTCTCCAGAAACCAAACATCCACCTCGGGAGCACAAACCGCCTTAAGCAGCGATCAAGTTAAAAACTCCGAAGGGGGAATTGTTGCAGGGGTTGGATTTGAAACGCTTCTCTCTCATCACTACTCGCTTTATCTCGAGGGTCGATATTCGATGGGAATGAGTTCCTCTCTTGAGGGAACGTCGGCCAAAAATCAAGGTCTCTATATCAATTTAGGATTTCATTACATCGATAGAGAAGACATCGAAAGTAATCTCGAAAGAGCAGAAGAATTTGTGAAAAAAAAGAGCGAGCCTTCGGCCACAAGTCCCATCGAGTAGTATTAGGGTTGATAGACTCCACCGTCACTGACATAACTTGCGGCGCCACTGCGACCGCCCCAGATAATCATTTTTGCCCCAGTCCAAACGCCCGTGTGAAATTCACGGATGCCAGGGATATTTGTCGTCGAGACACCGGTCCAAGTATTACCCGTCGGATCGTAAGATCCTCCCGAATTTAAACGATTGGTTCCGTCCCATCCGCCAAAGACAATCATTCGGTCGGTTGACCAGATGGCCGTGTGTTCGTTTCGGAGCGCCGGCGCGCCATTAGTCGACATCGTCGTCCACGAATTACCGGTCGGATCGTATTGGCCACCGGAGTTTAAGTAGAGTGTGTTCAATCCGCCGAAGACGAGCATTTTAGAAGTGTTCCAAACGGTCGAGTGAAGATTTCGGATGGCAGGGGCGCCGTTGGTTGAAATCGCAGTCCAGGTATTGGCTGTCGGATCATATTGTCCACCGTCGTTTAAATTGCTGGCATTGGTTCCGCCAAAGACAACCATTTTGGAGGTTGTCCAAATCGCTGTGTGGTAACGGCGAGTTGCGGGAGCGCCGTTTGTCGACGTAGCAGTCCACGTATTGGCCGAAGGATCATATTGACCGCCGTCGTTTAAGTAAGTTCCGCCAAATCCTCCGAACACGACCATTTTCGAACTCGATGCAATCGCGGTGTGATACGCACGTTGCGAAGGTGCACCTACCGTTGATGTCGCTGTCCAGGTGTTTCCGACCGGATCGTACTGTCCTCCGGTATTAAGATTGCCTGCGTTTGTTCCTCCAAAAATAATCATTTTCGAATTCGACCAAACGGCTGTGTGAGCGTACCTTCCTGCCGGTGCCGATAGCGTCGCTAAGAGAGACCATGAATTCGCTGTGGGATCAAACTGTCCTCCGTCGTTAAAATACGTCGTCCCATTCCATCCGCCAAAAACAATCATCTTTGAGTTCGCCCAAAGTGCTGAATGATAATAACGAGCGGCAGGCGCTCCGGTCGTTGTCGTCGCCGTCCACGAATCAGGTGTGTAGTAAGTGTAGACGTTAGTACCTGTTCCGGTCTGGTTATCGGTATTGGTAACGGTGACGTTTACAAGGCCGGCACTTCCTGCGGGTGATGTACAAAGAAAAGTTGTGGAATTGGAAACAGATGGAGATGTACAAGTGTTGCCGGCGACTTGTGCGGTGGCTCCCGAAAGAAATCCAGTTCCCGTGATCGTGAGAGCCGTTCCTCCAGTTGTGGGCCCTGTGCTCGGACTGACACTCGAAACTGTTGGAGCGGCTTGATAGGTGTAAAGATTGGTTCCTGTTCCTGACTGAGTATCTGCATTGGTCACGATGATATTTGTGAGGCCTGCTGCGTGGGCACCCGTCGTACAGGTCATCGTTGTGCTGTTGGTGACATTTGGACTCGTGCAGGCCACTCCACCGACGGTGACGGTTGCGGCCGTGACAAAACCAGTTCCTGTAATCGAAATGCTCGTTCCACCGGCGAGTGCGCCGGCGCTCGGACTTGCGATTGTAACGGTGGGAGCGGCTTGATAGGTATAGAGATTTGTACCGGTTCCTGTTTGAGTATCTGAATTGGTCACGATGATGCTCGTCACTCCCGCAGCATGTGCGCCTGTTGTACATGTCATCGTCGTGGCGTTGGAGACGTTAGGCGTCGTGCAAGTGACCCCGCCGACCGTTGCGGTTGCACCGCTCAGAAAACCTGTGCCCGTGATCGTGATACTGGTTCCACCGGCGAGAGCTCCGGCGTTGAGATTGACACTCGTGACTGTGGGTGCTGCTTGGAATGTGTAGAGATTGGTTCCGGTTCCGAATTGAGTATCCGTGTTTGTCACAACAATGCTTGTGACTCCCGCCGCATGTGCAGGTGTGGTGCACGTGATCGAGGTACTTGAATTGACAACGATCGAAGTGCAACTCGAGCCGCCGACTAGAACAGTCGGAGCCGATAAAAATCCGGTACCGGTCAGGGTGATACTGGTTCCTCCGCCGAGCGCACCGGCGGTGGGAGAAACACTGGTGACCGTGGGGGCCGCTTGATAGGTGTAAAGATTTGTTCCCGTTCCGTTTTGAGTGTCCGCGTTTGTGACGATGATACTTGTGACTCCGGCAGCATGTGCGCCGGTGGTACAAGTGATCGTTGTGGAATTTGTGACGTTAGGACTCGTGCAAGTAACGCCTCCGACAGTGACAGTCGCTGCAGCCACAAAACCAGTTCCTGTGATCGTGATATTAGTTCCCCCGGCTAACGCGCCGGCGTTGAGACTGACGCTTGTCACAGTAGGGGCGGGTCGATAGGTGTAAAGATTCGTTCCGGTTCCGGTTTGCTGATCCCAATTTGTCACGACGATATCGGTGACTGCCGCTGCATGGGCTCCGGTCGTGCACGTGATCGTCGTTGAGTTGACGACCGTTGGACTGGTGCAGGTGACTCCACCGACGGTGACAGTTGCGGGAGACAGGAAGTTTGTTCCTGTAATTGTGAGCGCGGTTCCACCGGCGAGTGCTCCTCCTGTCGGCGTCACACTTGAGACCGTGGGGGCGGGTTGATACGTATAAAGATTGGTACCGGTTCCGAATTGAGTATCCGTGTTTGTGACGACGATACTTGTGACCCCGGCAGCATGGGCGCCAGTGGTACACGTGAGCGTTGTAGAATTGGTGACGTTAGGGCTGGTGCAAGTCACGCCTCCGACGGTGACGGTCGCTCCAGTGACAAACCCTGTTCCTGTGACCGTGATATTAGTTCCTCCAGCGAGGGCACCTCCGTTAAGACTGACGCTGGTGACAGTTGGAGCAGGTCGATAGGTGTACAAATTTGTTCCGGTTCCGGTTTGATTATCCCAGTTGGTCACAATAATACTGGTCGTTGCTGCTGCATGAGCGCCCGTCGTACAAGTGATGGTCGTTGAATTGACGACTGTGGGACTCGTGCAGGTAACGCCACCGACGGTGACGGTTGCAGGAGATAAAAAGTTTGTTCCGGTAATCGTAATGCTCGTGCCTCCCGCAGGGAGACCTCCGTTTGGCGAAACGCTGGTGACAGTGGGAGCTGGTTGATAGGTATAAAGATTCGTTCCGGTTCCCGTTTGATTATCCCAGTTGGTGACAATGATACTGGTCGTTGCTGCTGCATGAGCGCCCGTCGTGCAAGTAATGGTCGTTGAATTAACAACAGTCGGACTTGTACAAGTGACGCCACCAACGGTGACGGTCGCGGGAGATAAAAAATTTGTTCCCGTAAGAGTGATCGCCGTTCCTCCACCGAGGGCTCCCGCGATCGGAGAGACACTTGAGACCGTGGGGGCGGGTTGATAGGTATAAAGATTTGTGCCGGTTCCAAATTGATTGTCAGTATTGGTAATGACAACGCTTGTAACCCCTGCTGCGTGCGCAGCGGTGGTACAGGTAATCGAAGTGCTAGAGTTCACGACGACGGATGTACAGGGATTCCCGCCGATCACGACTGAAGGGGCTGCGATAAATCCCGTGCCCGTAATGGTGACGCTGGTCCCTCCGGCGAGTGCTCCCCCCGCAGGCGAAACGTTTGTGACGGTCGGGGCCGGTCGATACGTATAAAGATTCGTTCCAGTTCCGAATTGATTGTCCCAGTTGGTCACGACGATATTCACGGTCGCTGCGGCATGGGCACCATTCGTACAAGTGATTGTCGTCGAATTGACGACGACCGGACTCGTACAAGTGACTCCACCCACAGTGACAGTTGCCGCAGACATAAAGTTTGTTCCTGTAATCGTAAGCGCCGTTCCTCCCGCGAGGGGGCCTCCGGGAATATTCACGGACGTGACAGTGGGGGCCGGTTGGTAGGTATAGGCATTTGTGAGCGTTGCGCTGTAAGTATCTGCATTTCTAAAAGTGACATCCCTTGCGCCGTTGGAGTTCGCTGGAGTGATACAAGTGGCTTGAGTGGGAGAAACCACTGTAGGAGAAGTACAGGTCAGGCCTCCAACTGTGATCGTGGCTCCGGCAACAAAAGAGGACCCCGTGAGTGTAAGAAGCGTTCCTCCTGCGATCGCGCCTGCGATGGGGCTAATCGAGGTTAAAAATGGAATATCGTGATAGCGGTACGCGGCGGGAAGCGTTCCGACTTTTGCCACAGGTGAGGTAACAACGACATCGACGAGACCTGCGACGCGACTCGTGCTGGTGCAAGTTAAAGTTTTAGAATCGGCGCTTACAGAAATTCCGTTGCAACTTGCGCCTCCGAGTTGCACGGTGCTGAACGGGTGGAAGAAAGGCCCCGTGAGTGTCACGAATGTATTTCCGTAAATCGATCCTACGAGCGGACTGACCGTAGACACTTCTTGCGTAGTTAAATACTTATCATTTCCTTTTAACGTGAGAACGCTGAGCGATTTTTTATTTTGATTGTGATTCGTTAAATAGTTGAGTCTGATTTCATCTTGAAGAGAAGTCCCGAGCGCGGGCGCGTAAGTCAGTGCGAGAGTGCAAGAAGCTCCCGGGTAGATATCGGTTTTACATGTTCCACCCGTTCCGGGAAAACTTCCGCCGGTGAAAGTGATACCGGCGGGGAATTTTGAAAACGATAAATCGGTGGCAATGAGTTTTGCTTGGTTCTTAAGGGTAAAAACCATTGTTTTTTCTTGGTTCGAATAGATCTCACCGAAATCATAATCATAGAAAATGCGCGCGCTCGAAGAGGGACTCGAAATAAAAAGAATCGAGTCTTCGTTTGCATTGAGATCGACTCGAGGATCCTTCATGCAAGCGGAGACGAGAAGTCCGATGACGATAAAAATGTATGGATAAGAAAATCGCATATTCTCAAGTTCTTATCGGATCATAACAAAAAAGAGTGTAGGGATTATATGTATCGAAATCGAAATAAAATCGGGTATTTAGCTGGTAATAGTAACCTCTCGTCATTGCGAGGGCGCTGCGCACCCTCGCAATGACACCGATTTTCTTAGGACGGTGTTTAGGATCTCGACACTTCTTCATTGCGAAGACACGTGCCAGAGATTTTACAACTGAAAAAAAACTACTGAGCGTTTTGAATTGTATTCCAAAAGTCTGAAGTGCGGCTTTCCTTTTATCTTCGACACTTAGTCCCTTGCGAGTCCGCTGGCTTCTTCTTTGCAACATTATTCAAGTACATAGGATTTTTGAATACATTCAGAAGTGGTGAGTATGAATAAATTAATGAACTTAATGAAAAAATGGTGGGTTACAGTTTTAGTACTGACTCTCGCACTCTCTTTAACTTCTTGCTCTAAAAAGAAGAAAGACACTTTGCAAGCAGGCTTAGGCTATCGAATTTGCGACAATAGTATGGATGTGGGCGACAACCAAACTCCTTCCATCGGAAGCTTTGATGTTTATATCGAACGCTCCGCTAACAACTCCGGAATGTTTGATTTATATATGGACCTTGTCCAACCTGCAGAAGCCGGTGATATTGTTTCCGTAACGATTATGTCGAATTCGACTGGCGGTTACCGTCAGATGATCCGTGAGATCGTCTTAAGTTCCTCGGGCCAACGGATTATTGTCGGATCGCTCACAGCCCAAGATGCCGAGATTTACGATTTGATTGCAATTACACCTTTTGACAGCACAACGAGCTTTGCGGAACAAATCCCGCAGAAAGCAAATTTCTGCTACATCCCTTTAGTGGGAGATAACACTCAAGTCGGAGATTACACTTCGACTCCTCAATACTAAATCGTCTTTCAAGCTTTTTGCGGAGGCGGAATCACTCGGATAAAGAGCTCTTCGAGCTGCTTTGTATCTGCGGGTGACGGCGCTTCACTCATACTACAAGCCGCTTTTTGGGTTTTTGGAAATGCGATCACATCGCGAATGGCATCCGTGCCTGCGAGTAGCATTGCAATCCTATCCACGCCAATCGCAATTCCACCATGTGGAGGAGTTCCAAACGAAAGCGCTTTTAAAAAGAATCCAAATTTCAGTTGGGCATCGGCTTCAGAAATTCCTAAGAGCTCAAACATTCGCGCTTGCACTTTAGGGTCATAGATTCGGAGCGAACCGCCCCCAATTTCGTACCCATTGATTACGAGATCGTATGCGCAGGCTCGGATCTTTTGGAGCGACTCTTTATCGTTCTTTTCCATAAACGTCGCCAAATCGTTTGGATTCGGGCGAGTGAAAGGATGGTGAGCGGCGTAGAAGCGTTTGTCGTCTTCGTTGTACTCGAAGAGAGGGAAGTCAGTGACCCATAAGAATTCCCATTTCTTTTCGTCTACGTAACCGAAACGTTTTCCAAATTCGATTCTCAATGCGCCTAAGGCATTGTTCGTCACAGTGGGATTAGCGCAGATCAAAAAGACCATCGCTTGCTTTTTGAAAGGAAGTTTTGCTTCGATTTCTTTTTTCAAATTTTCATCGAAAAATTTCGCTTGAGGGGACTGCCAGTCGCCGGATTCTTTAATTCGAATCCAGGTAATTCCTTTGGCCCCGTAAGGTGCTACTTTTTTAACCAGACCATCGAGTTCACTGCGAGAAAGCGGTTCTTTTTCTTCAAAACAAAGTGCTTTAAGAATGCTGCCGCTTCCGAGCGCTGTTTGATAAACTTGGAACGTGCTTTTTTTGCCGAGTTCTGTGAGATCCACAAGCTCTAAGCTATTTCGCATATCGGGCTTGTCACTTCCGTACTTATCCATGGCCTCCTGATAAGGCATCTTCCGGAAAGGCGTTTTGATTTCGATATTCAACACGTCTTTATAAACTTTTTTCATCAGTCGTTCGTGAATTTCTTGAATATCGGATTCATCCACGAAAGACATTTCGACGTCGACTTGGGTAAATTCGGGTTGCCTATCGGCGCGCAAGTCTTCATCTCGGAAACAGCGTGCGATTTGCACATAACGATCAAGGCCTGCGATCATACACAGCTGTTTTAAAGTTTGTGGAGATTGGGGAAGGGCGTAAAACATTCCCGGATGCACGCGGCTGGGAACAAGATAATCGCGAGCGCCTTCGGGCGTTGTTTTATAGAGAATCGGAGTTTCGATTTCCCAAAAATGATTTTCGAAATAAAATTCTCGAGCCGATTTAATAAATTCGTGGCGAATTCGTAAGTTATTCTGAAGCTTCGGTTTTCGAAGTTCAAGATAGCGATAAATCATTCTAAGGTTTTCATCGACTTCTCCCGCCGAGGGTTGATCCTCGTGAAGTGAAAAGGGCAAAGGCTGCGCTCGGTTTAAGAGATCGAGATCTGAAACGATGACTTCAATGGAACCCGTTGCAAGGTTCTTGTTAACCATTCCTTCAGGACGAGCGCGAACTTTTCCTTTAACGGAAATGACTGCTTCCTGGCGCAAAGTGGCTGCTTCGGGAAGATTAGTCACTGCAGGATCGAAAACGATTTGGACAATTCCTGTCTTGTCTCTGAGATCGATGAAGACAATTCCGCCGTGATCTCGCCACCTGTGAACCCATCCGGATAAGACCACTTCTTTTTCGAGGTCTTTTGGGGTGATATCGTTACAATAAACTGTCCGTTTGAGTCGCACTTTCAGGTTCTCCTTTTTAATTCTTCAAAAATTCCGTTCATCGAAAGCGTTTCTTGGGTTCCCGCCTTCATATCTTTTAAAACCGCTTGGTTTTGACCCACTTCGGTGTCTCCGACAATGAGCGTGTAATCGGCTTCTAAGCGATTCGCTTGTTTTAGCATGTTCTTTAAGCCTCGCTCACTGTCATAAATCATCTCAACCCAGATGGCTTCGGATTTTAACTGAAACGCTAAGGGATAAAGAAGTTTCATGGCTTTTTCGCCTAAGGCTGCAAAAAAGAACTTGGGGCGAGGTTTCGTTTTATTCAGTTTCCCCTTGGCTTCGAGCGCAATCACGAGGCGTTCCATTCCCAATGCGAGTCCGACACTGGGAAAGTTGGCTTTTCCGAATCTTGAAGATAAGCCGTCGTAACGGCCTCCGGCTCCCAGAGCGCTTTGAGCGCCGAGAAGGTTGGAGACAAATTCAAAAGCGGTTCTCGTGTAGTAATCCAGTCCCCTTACGATATAGGGGTCATCGATATAGGGAATCGAGAGAAGGCTTAAGCGTTCTTTCAACTTCTCATGATGGGTTTTGCACGCGACACAGAGTGAATCGGTAATCACGGGCGCTTTTTCTGCGATCGCTTTGCAGGATTCTTTTTTACAGTCGAGAATTCGAAGCGGTGACCGTTCGAATCTCTTTTGGCAAAGTTCACACAAAGTGCTCAAATGAGGCTGAAAATATTTTTTCAAAACTTCTTTGTAAACCGGGCGGCAATCCGTGCAGCCCACACTATTGATGCGGATTTCGTACTCGGTAAGTTCGAACTTCTTGTAAATCTGATCGAGCACGAAAATAATTTCGGCGTCGGCTTCGGGACTGGGATCATTAATAAGTTCAATCCCAAATTGATGAAATTGACGAAGCCTTCCCTTTTGGGGGCGTTCGTGACGGAACATCGGAAGGTAATAAAAATATCGGCCGGCGCTTCCCGACTGGTGAAGTTGGTGCTCGAGAACGGCTCGCATAAAAGCGGCCGTTCCTTCAGGTCTTAAAACGAGCGTTTCGCTTTCTTTTTCGATCGCGTACATTTGTTTTTCAACGATATCGGTGTCATCTCCCACCGTTCCTTTAAAAACTTCGAGATTTTCCAAAACGGGTGTCCGTATTTCGAAATATCCAAATGCTTTTAAGACTTCAAAAATCGTTGTTTCAATATTTTTCCACGCGGTCATCTCCTCACCATAGAGATCATGCATTCCGCGAACGGCTCGTAATTCCAAAGGGCGCCTCCAAAAAGTAGTGGTCTACCATACCACCCGAGGCTAAAACTGTACACTGTGGGGACAGTTTGTATACTGCCAGAACACATCCGTTATTAATTGAAATTATTGACTTATTTTAGATTTCGGCATCAACCGTAAAGTCTTGCCGCAGTCCTCTGCTTTTTCATGCAGAAAAAGTGCAGGAATTTCAAGGAGGGGTCGCGGCCCTGGCCTTGCAATTTAATCCACTGAATTATGATCTTAATACGTGCAAAAAGATTCGACACTTTAATCCTAGGGTTCATCCTTTTGGTCGTTTCCGTGCGCTGCTCGCGAGAACTTAGCGACTGTGATGGCGCTGATTTAAATGTCGATGCACTGAACTCTTTAAAGGCGACGATTGGCAGTTCCGGCCCTCGCGCTTTCTTAGTGGTTCCAAATCCCATCGAAGCCACGCAGAGCGCTTCGGTTTTAGCAACGGACTCGGGCCTTTCAAGAGTCACCGATCCTTTTCAGCTGGGCGGTTTGATGACTTCAACCCGACTTGAAAATGAATTTTTAAAAGTTCGAATTAAAAGTATCCAAGATGAAGTCTCTAGCCTTGCCACTCCCAATACAAAAGACGGAAGTTTTAGTTATCCTGTAAGTGATGTCCACTATTCTGAAGTCATGGCATATTACGCGGTCAGCAATGTGAAACGTTATGTCGAAGCTTTAGGATTTCCCGTAATACAAAATCGTCCTCTGTATGTGATGGTTCGAGGAAATGATGAAGATACGGCTGCCGGAGAAGTGAATGCGTATTACTTGCATAATCGCAGAAATACTTCACTTCCCCGCGAAATGATTTTGTACGGCGATACAGCTCATACCCCAGGTGTTGATAGAGACGTTTACTGGCATGAGTTCGGGCATCTTTTTAACGAAAGTGTTTCCGGAGATGTGGGAATTGATATGGCCGGTGAAAGTGGTGCTGTCTATTCCGAAGGGGCGGCCCTTCATGAGTGTCTTGCGGATCACTTAGCTGAGTCTGTTTCAAATCGCGGTTACATCGGACGATGGGTCGCTCAGAATTTCTCGTCGGTGAAAGCAGGGGATCCTTTAAGAAGTGCTTTGAAATCAAACGACGACAAAAATAGCTATCAAAACGTCGCGAACTTCGATGCGACAGGCAAAAACTTAGATCGATACCGGCTTGCAGAATGGTGCAGTCGTGTTCTTTGGGATATTCGCACTCAGTTTTCAAAAGAAAGTCCTCAAAGAGGGGCGTTTCTTTCGGACCGTTTAGTTTTTAGCGCAGTTTCTCTTCTTAAAAAAGATGCTTCAATGAAACAGTTTAGAGAGGCCTTAAGTAAAGCAGATGGCGAGATGTATTGTGGATTACATTCAAAATCGATCAAAAATGCATTTGAGTCGAGAGGCTATAACGATGCTCCGACGGTTTTATCGAACCCTTTGCAATTGAGCGCAGCAGTGAATGTTTATTCTGTGGATGGTAGCAATATTACGAAGCCGACGTCACTCCCTGGCAGCACCGCATTTTTTACGGTGAAAATTGTCAATCCAAATTCGGCAGTGGCTCGCAATGTAAGAGTTCAGTTAGAAGCGGTAGATGAAAACTTGGTGCCGATTGCTTATTCGCAATCATATGGGGATTTACCTGCAGGGGCTACGATTCTGACGACTCAAGCAAATGGCTTGGATCCGATGGTTTATGGCGTCAACGGAGGAGTTCCTACGAACTCTAAAGCAAATCGCATTAAATACCGTTTGAAAGTAGTGATCGATAACGGACCCACCACCACTAATACCGGAGACTTCGGTTTATGAAAAAGATTTTTGGTCTTTTGCTCGTCGTGGGACTTGCTGCATATGTGATTTGGGGAGTGAAGAGCAATTTAGAATCTTTTGCGAAAAACATGAATCCAAAAATTGAAAGTCCCGCCGAAACGCCTCGGGATACTTCAAGAGTTCCGACTTCTGTTCATCCTATGGAACTGAATAGTGAAAACCCAGCCGTGATTGCGAATGAATATCTAACTTCCAAAAAAGAAGAGTGGAAGATTCAGCCTTATCATGAATTGAGAACGAGCGAAGTGAAACTTCCGCTCGGTACGAAAATTACGTATTCTGTCTTCCAAGATGGCGTTGCCATCCCAGGTCAGGAAATCCAAATCGTGATTTCCAAACGCGGAAAAATCTTATCGATCGACAATCAATACCAAGCGCTAGAAAAAGCAGATCCGCTTGCATCGGACTACTCAACCGTTTTAAAGCGCGCCAAAGAGAAGTTCGAAGTGGTCAATGAGGAACCGAACGAAGTTTTACTTTACGTCGTGCCCGGAATTCAAAAACCTGCTTATGCCTATCCCATTACGGTCAAGAGCAAAAAGGGAATCAAAGAAGAACTTCTCATCCGAGCGTCAGACGGCGAAGTGATCGCCAAAGCGGTTTCTCGCAAAGAATTCTAGTCCTATTTTTTTGAATAAATCAGTTTGCGATTCCAGTCGTCTTCGCGGGCATCCGGATTTTGTGCTTCGGCTTTTTTGTCCTGGTTAATGGCGAGAGTGTTTACGCTTAAATTGGCGGAGACGCCCGAAAGAAAGTTTGCTCCCAGAGCATAAACGCCTTCACTGGAGCGCCAAGCATTGACCTTACCACCTCGGATGATTCCGAGACCTAGGCGAAGTCCGTAAAAATTGCCTAAGAGTTGCCGTGGAGTCATTCCATCCCAGCGATAAACGCGGATTTGATTTGAATAGTCGAATGCCCAGACCGAGACGTTGGCTCCGAGGCCCGCGACTTGAATGGTCACAGGCAGTGAACGGGCAACCTGTTCCCCTTTTTTATTTAAGAATTGAATCTCGGCAATCGCGGGAATTTCGACACCCAAAACCACACTGAAGGGTTCACCACTGACGACTCCCGATTTCGGTTGCGGTTTAAATTGGAAACGCACGCTGTGAACTTCGAGAGATTCTGCTGCAAAACTGAAGGCGGTAAAAAAGAAAAGAAAGACTAAGGAAAAGTATTTTAACTTCATCGCGAACTCCTAACCCTGTGAAAATTTTTAGACCCTAATGGATCGAATAGCAGAGTGCGAGATGCTTGCAAATTTCTGAGGTGATTACTGTTAACTTTGGAGTTTAGTCTCTGGAAAGACTTGGGTGAGAAAAGGTAGAGAGGGAGACTGGGAGGATATCCAAAATCTCCGGATGTTCTTCGTGAAAACTCCCGGAAGTGGCTTGATTGATAATCCACTTCGAAAAATACTTTCCGATTTTTTCAGTCCCAGGAATGCCATACAGAATTCCTGTATTCAAGAGCTCGCCGTCGCTCCACATATCAGAAACAGCATGCTGGCAGTTGACTGCAATGTCCGGCCGAAACTGCCGGTCAGTCGTTTTATACTCGACAAGTTTTTTCTCCAAACGATCTTCTTGAGTAACCGCAGCATCATAAAGAGTTTTCTGAATCTCGAAAGGTCCGAAGTAAGCTCGACGCAATTTTTTATTGTTTGCAAGTTTCACACTTTGCTCAAGTGTGAGATTCACGCCCGGCTCTGGTAAAAGTTTGAATGCATCCACAAAACCCGATTTTGGAAACCAACTGATCGTTTTCCTCTCTGAGTTTTTTCGATCCGCCTTGATAAAAGTTGCGAACGTGTGACTATTCGTAGGAAGATTCGTTGCAATCTTTTTCCCCTGAAACGCGAAGAGTACCATGTAGTAGGCTTCTCCAGCGTAGAGGGAGTTTTGGATTAGAAGAACGAGTAAAAAGGTGATTTTTTTGGGCATAGATTTAAGGGGAAGGATTTCCCCTATTTTACCCTAGTTTCGGGGGACTCTGTTAGTGCGCGTTGTTAACGGGGTGCGAAGCACGGTCATAAAGATTAGAAATTGTGGGATCCTCTCTCGTTAGAGAGATTTCTCCGGTATGTGTCGACATGGCGCTGCGGATCAGAGCGTTGCCATCTAGGAGTCCAGGACCGCCGCAGCTTCCGTCTCCGCCTTCGGCTACGCCGGACAAGTAATCC
>CALCZU010000092.1 GCA_937903155.1 uncultured Bdellovibrionales bacterium | reverse complement strand
GGGCTTCTTCTAGTGTGGCTCTCAACCTCAGCGAAGGATGGGGCAGAGCAACGGACGCGGATAGGAGAAAATTTTACCAGATAGCTTTCGGAAGCATTCGAGAATGTCAGAGTATCGTTCAACTTGAATACGAAATGTTCGACACGAAGGAAATTGATTTACTGGATCATCTAGCAGCAAGCGTATTCAAACTTATCAACACCGCATCCCGCGCGCCGTAACCGCGGTCCGCATTGCCCGATTGCCGCCATGCCGCAAACTGCCAACCGCCAACCGCGATCGAGCAAAATTACACTCTTGCGAAATATCGACTTGCGAGCAAACTGATTTCGAAGAGGATACAAAGTGGAATAAAGACGAGAAGCATCGTAAAGGCATCGGGGGTGGGTGTGACCACCGCAGCGATGACGGCCATTCCGACGTAGACGGTGCCTCTAAATTTAGCAATCGTTTTGACTTCCAAAATATTAAATCGAACCAGTAAACACATCGCAACCGGAAGCTCGAAGACAACTCCGAGGGCAACGATGAGTTGAGTCGTGAGACTGAAATATTCCGTCAAAGTAATCATGGGCCTGTCGGATTCGGTTCCAAACTTAATCAGAAAATCATAACCGTACGGGATAACGACATAGTACGAGAACGTTCCGCCTACGACGAACGCAATCCAGGTTGCAAACAAAAGTGGAAAAACGACTTTCTTCTCTTTTTTATAAAGTGCGGGTGAAACAAATTTCCAGACTTCATTGAGGATCAGAGGCGATGTCATAAAGAGTCCGCAGTAAATTGCGACTTTCATGTAAATAAAAAATTTATCGGCAATTCCCGTGAAGTAGAGATATTTTTGGCCTTCGGGAAGCACCTTGAGAAGAGGCGCTTCGAGCCAAATCATGATTTTGTCGACATAGGTCCAGGAAATTCCAATGGCAACACAGAGATAAAGTAATGTTCGAAATAAAGATTTCCGTAAAACGTCCAAATGTTCCCAAAGGGGCATTCGGGCATCCGCAGAATCATCCCATGTATTTTCAGCCGACATTACGCTTGAGTGGGAGTCGTGGGAGGCGCTGGGGGAAGCGTTTTATTTTCTTCATCCGTTCCATCCAGTGCTTTTTTAAAATCTCGGATTCCTTTTCCTAAGCCTTTTGCAAGTTCGGGCAAACGCTTGGGTCCGAAAACGAGAAGTGAAACCACGCCAATCAAAAGTAATTCGGGAAAGCCTAAGTTAAACATAAAACGACCTTACTCCAACCATTTCGAGAGGTCAAAATGAGGTTTGAAAAGTCCGCCTTCCGGTCATTTGCGAAATGAGCTGTGCGTAAAATCCGGGCGCGCCCTTTGCAAAATGTCTCCACCCCGAAGGAGAAAAAATGTATCAAACCCAATTGGTAAAAATCACATTATTCGTCAGTTTCTGCATCGCGCTTGGCGCATGCGGAAAAAAAGAAGGAGAAAAGCAAAACGGCCCCCCGGGATCTTATACTCCCAGTGCAGGTCCACAACCCTATGAGAGGAGTGCCGTGCCTGGTTTCTCTGCCGAATTGCAGGCTCTACCAGAACCCAATCAGTATTCAGTGAATCTCAAGATTGAAAACATTCCTTTTAACTTTAATATTCGAAAGCTCGCAGAAGATGGGACCGCCAAATGGATTCCGGTGCAAAAATCGGTCTCGACTCTCTCGGATACTGAAGTTCTTGCAGGAAAAAAATACGAATACTCAGTTGTTCCAACAGACACTGTGAATAACGCTCTATTAAAATCGGTTTGGATAGAAATTCCAAAGGATTTAGCGATTACAGGAACGGTGAATCGGATCGAAACGCGCGGAATTAATCGTCTGTTTTTAATGCCAGGCGCACGCATTCAAACGTTAGGCTTGCCATTTGACATTCAAGTCAACGAACTGATTTCAAGAAATGCCATCCTCGAAACGTTTTCGGATGGAACGAGAGCCGCGGCGACCCTTCCCGGAAAACAAGCGGGATTGTGCACGATTCGCGCAAAGAAAGCTCAAGGCAACTTAGCCATTTATAACAGATCGGAAGAGCGTCGTGTAGGGAAAGAGTGTCTTCGCCTGTGTAGATC
>CALCZU010000091.1 GCA_937903155.1 uncultured Bdellovibrionales bacterium | reverse complement strand
AGGCTTCCACATGCGGGAATTTCAAACGTGCGCTGGGTGTGCCTGTCTTCCGCCTCCGTCCGGAGAAGTCCGAGGGAAATTTTCGAATGGGAAGTGACATCTGCGTATTCATGCCCGTAAATCGCATGGGGCGTGATTTTTTCTTTGTGTGAGTCAAAATGGCGAGAACGATCCCAGTTATTGCCCCAGATTTTCAAATTTTCCCAATCGAGCGTGTCAAAAACAGGATCTCTCGATTTGTCGTAAGTTCCGATGAAGCTCAAATTAAATGCGTTTTGTTTAAAGCGGCTTTCAGAATCGGGAACAGGTCTATGTACCTTAGGATCGAATGCTGAAGGGAGATAAGTCGAATTTTTCTGGCCCAGAGCTCGGTATTTTGAGACGTTTTGAGATTTCGTTGTAAAAACCGAATCATAAGAGGCGAGGGTGTTCCAGAAATTTTCAGGTTTCAAGATGCCTTTCGAAAAATTATTGTCGTGTGAGTGATAGAGAATCAGAGGCTGAGTTTTCGATTGTAACGATCGAAATTCTTGGAGTGTTTCTTGAGAGAGAAAGTTTTCGGCGATCACAAGAACCAAATCAAATGAAGAAGTCTTTGCAAGTTGCAGAAGTTTTTGATCCGCCCGCAGAATGCTGGAGCTGGCAGGTGCTTTCATCAGTTTGAGATGAACTTTTTTATAGAAAGAATCTGTGTCGAAATAGTTGGGGTCGAAGACCGTGACTTCCATTCCCAGTTCTTTTAGAGCTTCGGCGTACATTAGCGCGCAGCTATTGGGATTCTGACTTCCGATATAAAGTGCTCTCATGGGGCACCCGCAAATCTTGTCTTCAGCACTTTAAGAAATACCGCGGGGATAAACGTATGAGTTTTTCCGTCGATGAGAGTGTAGTTCCCCAACGGCGAGAGCGTGTGCATTCCTTTTGAAAAGCCCGTTCCCGAGATGGGATTGAGAGTGGAGACCTCTCTCTCTGAAAACTCTGTCTCCGTCAGTGTTTCAATTTCGTTCATTACAATCGAACCTCCGTAGGTTTGAGAGCAGTTCTGGGCTGGGCGATACCATTTATTCTGATGAAAGAATGGCGTTCCGGCCGGGCGGGAAGAACGAATATCCGATTTGACGGGATTGAGCGCGTGGGGGGAAAAGGGTCCTGTGAGCGAATCCGAATAAAAAACGTAGAGGTTCATTCGCGCGCTATTTCTTCCATCCATTGCAAAGAGCCAGTACTTCCCATTGTCCCGAATTAAAGTGGCGTCGATTCCCTGAAAATCATTGAGAAGCGTTGCGACTTTTTCCCATCGATTGGGAAACTGAACCGCTTTGTAAAGGCAGACTTCATTATTCGTAAGCGATTCGGGAATACAGTAGTAGGATCCGTTTTCCTCAAAAAGATAGGGATACGAAAGATGAGTGGCGGTATCAATCCCGGTAATTTTTTCTTCAACGACTTTTCGATTCTTGAGGCTTAGAGAAACAAGACTTCCCTGAAACGATCGATAATCAAATTTCTCGGCCAAAATCTGAAAAGAATCTCCTGTCTTTACTCCGAACGGATCGGCGTAAAATTTCTGCCAGGACGACAAATTGAGATCCAGGATATTGGTTAAAAAATTTGATTTCAAAGAATCCTGAATGGGTTTTGCGATGATTCCGATATTCCATTTTTCACTTAAGAACCAATGCTGAAAGCGGTTTTTGATTTGGTTGAAAAAAAGCTTCAGAGCGAAAACGAGGGTTTCTGAGTTTTTAGGAATGCGAACGATGGGGGCCGTTGAGTTTGTCAAAACGGGAACGATGGAATCTAGGTTTTTACAAACGTAGGCCGGCCACTTACTCGTCTCCCAAAGGACTTGGTCGAGGTTTTCGGAGTAAGAGTGGTCAATTGTTTTGAAATAGCCTTTCTTAAGAATCTTACCGCCGTCCAAGCGTGGAGTCAGCTTCTGTAGGACAGCGCCGGTCACCGGATCGGCTTTATAGATCTCCCAAAAACAAGGCGGGCTTCCGCGATATTTCATTTCGTCATCGTGATGAAACGACCAAACGCCATGTTTTGGAATATCGAGAATTTCGCCGCCTAAAATATTAAATCCGAAACGCAGCATAAAATCCGGCTGAGCCGACTTTAAAGCGGTTAAGGCTTCTTCTGGAAAATGCTCTGACCCTTTTTCTTTTTTGATGGGTGCGACGGTGAGCGAGGGAATATTTTTAAATCGTTCAGTACAGTCGACAGGCTTTTGAGCCTGCGATCGAAAAAAATATTTTAGAAAATAGTAATAAAGTACTTTTGAAGAACCGATTTTCTGAAAACGCTTCCACCAGCTCGAGTGTTCAGCCGAGTACTCCGGCATGTCCTGCCGGTACAGAATAAAACAAAGTTCCGGGGCAGGGGAAAGAGCTTCGAGCTCTTTTAAACACTCAACCTCCCAAGCTTGCAAATGGGGGCCATTGAGAAAAAGACCGTATCTAAGCTGATTTGTGGGTTTCATGGAGATGAATGATTTTACCACTACAGAGGTCCAATCAAAAATCTCGCAAAATTGGGCTCTGGACAGGGTGCAGCAATCGGTTCATCCCGGTTTTGTGAAGAGTCGGAGTTTTGAAAGGCCTCCCTTCTTCTGCTACGATCTTTTATTAGGAAGGGGTTACCATGAAAATTGTCACGTTCATCGCAAGATTGCTCTTAGGAGTTGGATTCACCGTTTTCGGCGCAAATATTCTGCATCCTTTTTTGCCAATGCCTCCGCCGCCGGAAGGATCGCTCATGGCTCAGTTTGTCGCGGTCATGTTTCCGACCGGTTGGATGTCGCTCGTAGGTTTTTGCCAGTTAGCGGGCGGGATACTCGTCCTCAGTGGCAAGCTGACGCCGCTAGGCCTGGTTTTTCTGGCACCGGTTCTCGTCAATATCCTTGCTTGCCATGTGTGTCTCGAAGGGGGTGAGGGAATAGGCGGAGGTGTCGTTTTTTCCATTCTCGAAATCTTCTTGATCTACGCCTATCGGAGCTATTTCGTCCCTTTCTTCAAACCAAACGCATCCCCTACTTGAGTTTTCGGTTCGGAATTTACGAATAAAAAAAGCCCACCCCGTGAGGGATGGGCTTTCATGAATTGAATTCAGATCATGCTTTCGAAATACGCATTCCGTAGAAGGAACGGTAGACGAAGAAAAGTCCGATGACTAAGAAAACACAACCGATCATTTGAGCGGTTTGTCCTGCGGACACCGCAATCTCAACGGCTAAAAGTCCGAAGAGGGTTGTGAATTTAATAATCGGATTGAGCGCTACAGAAGACGTATCTTTGAATGGATCGCCGACTGTATCACCAATCACGGTAGCTGCATGAAGAGGAGTGCCTTTTTCTTTCAAGTCGACTTCGACGACTTTCTTCGCATTATCCCATGCTCCACCGGCGTTCGCCATGAAGATAGCTTGGAAGAGTCCAACGATTGCGATGGAAATCAGATAACTCGCAAAGAAGGTCGGATCAAAACAAGCAAAGGCCAATGTGAGGCAGAAAATCACGCCGAAGATATTCACCATTCCTTTTTGCGCGAACTGGGTACAGATCTTCACCACTTGATTCGAAGCTTCAGTCGAAGCTTTTGCAGTGCTTTTTACATCCATATTCTTTTTGATGTAATCAACGGCTCGGTAAGCCCCTGTTGACACCGCTTGAATGGAAGCACCCGTGAACCAGTAAATAACCGATCCACCGCAGATCATTCCTAAAAGAACTCTGGGGTCCAAAAGGTCGAGCTTCAGATTTAAGAGCAAGATGATCGAGAAAATCATCGTTGTCGCTCCAATCACAGCCGTTCCAATTAACACCGGTTTCGCCGTTGCTTTAAAGGTATTTCCGGCAGAATCGTTTTCTTCTAAGAGATGTTTTCCTCTTTCGAAATCAGGAGAAAAACCGAAAGCTTTTTGAATATCGCCTTTGATATTCGGAAGCGTTTCGACCTGAGAAAGTTCGAACACAGATTGAGCATTGTCCGTCACGGGTCCGTAACTATCGACAGCGATAGTGACAGGGCCCATGCTGAGCATTCCGAAGGCCACGAGTCCAAAGGCAAAAACAGCCGGATAGACCATGAACTGCGAAAGTTCAGCGCTTGCCGTGATGTAGGCAACTAGCATCAGACCTGCAATCGAAAGCCCTTTCCAAAACACGCTCATATTTCCGGCGACAAGTCCTGCGAGAATCGTCAATGACGCTCCACCTTCGCGGGATGCTGTCACAATTTCAGCAACGTGTTTGGATTTCGCAGAAGTGAACACCTTTGTAAGCTCTGGAATCAAAGCGGCTGAGATCGTTCCGCAACTAATAATTGTTGCGAGACGGAGCCAGACGTTTCCACCTAAATCACCTAGGAATCCGTAACTGACGGCATAAGTGATGATGATAGACACAATCGAGGTGAGCCACACTAAGCAAGTGAGTGGTTTTTCAAAGTCGAAGTGGTCGGAGTTTCCGAAGCTTCCTTTAGCCACCATTTGATTGACTGCGTATGAGCCAATCGAAGCAATCACCATCACGATACGCATCAAGAAAATCCAAAGGATGAGTTTTGCTTGAATTGCAGAAGGATCGCCATTGGGAGTTAAGTGTCCGTTCGCATCGATATTCATTCCAACAGCAAGGGCAATAAAGCTGATAAGAGCCACACCCGTTACGCCGTAGGTTTCAAAACCGTCTGCTGTCGGACCAACCGAGTCACCGGCATTATCGCCAGCGCAGTCGGCAATCACGCCTGGATTTCTCGCATCATCTTCTTTCACGTTGAAGACGATTTTCATCAGATCCGCTCCGATGTCGGCGATTTTTGTAAAGATACCACCGCAGATTCGAAGCACCGAGGCTCCAAGGGATTCCCCGATTGCAAAACCAATGAAGCAAGCGCCTGCGTTTTCAGGAGAAACGACTAAAAGGATAATCATCATCATGATGAGTTCTACGGAGATGAGAAGCACTCCGATGGACATTCCCGAACGCAGAGGGATATCGAGCAGCGGCCAAGGCTTGCCTTTGAGGGAAGCAAAAGCAGTGCGGCTATTCGCGTAGTTGTTGATTCGCATTCCGAACCAAGCGACCGTGTAACTTCCCAAAATTCCGAGCACTGACCAGAGAAGGATTAAGAAAACTTTGGACGTTTCCATTCCTCGCAAGACCGCGAAGTAATAAACGATACATGCTCCGATAAACAGTTCGAAAATCATGAGGAGCTTACCCTGCTGGATCATATAGGTTTTGCAGGTTTCATAAATCAGCTGCGAAATATCGAGCATGGCTTTGTGAGCCGGAAGTTTTTTAATGGAAGTGATCTCGTACATTCCGAAGAGTATTCCCAGAAAGCAAACCACGAATCCGAAATACAAGATCGAGTGGCCCGAAAAAGTCATCCCGAAGAGACTGTAAGCATTTCCTAAATAAGGAAGCTTTAAATCTGCTTCGCTGGCCATCCCTGGACTGGCCAAGAGGAAGAGCGGAAGTGCTAGAGTTAAAAGTTTAGTGAGTTGCGAACTGCATTGGTTACGTGTTTTCATAAGCGTTACTTTCAGATTTTGAAAAAAACGATCCTTTCCCTATAAAATTGAGCGTGGAGAATAGCATGTGAGAACTTCATGGCAAGTTCTTTGAATCAATTACGAATTTTTATGAGAGGTCACCCAGTCGTACTGGTCGCGGATCATGAGTGAAACGGGGAGGGAGGGAACCCAACCTAAAACTTTTTTCAAAAGAGTCGAATCGGCGACGAGTTGCGGAGAGTCTCCTTGACGCGCTGGGCAAATGTCGATGAGTACTTGGCCTCCGAGCGTTTTTTCTGCAATTTTAGCTACTTCTTGGACGGAAGTTCCGACCCCCGTCCCCACATTGATCACAAACGGGACTTTTTCGGGGGTGCTTTCGAGTGCTTTTAAAGCGCGGACGTGGGCTTCGGCCAAATCTCGGATGTGGATAAAGTCTCGGATGCAGGTCCCATCGGGGGTGGGATATTGATTCCCGAAAAGTTTAAACGGTTTTTTTTCAATATAGGCTTTAACGAGATTCGGGATGAGATGGGTTTCGGGTTGGTGATCTTCGCCCAGTCCCACTTCGGGAATACTGCCTGCCGGATTAAAATATCTCAAATTCACATACTTCGTCTTTGACCATTTTCCATACTGCTCAAAAAGATGTTCATTCATCCTTTTGGTTTCTGCATAAGGAGACAAAGGCGAAAACGGAGCCGACTCGGAGATCGGAACGGATTTAGGAGGCCCGTAAACCGAGCAACTCGAACTATGAACGACAAAAGGAATTTCGCGCTTACGACTGAGTTCTGCGACCACGAGCGAACTCATTAAATTATTTTTAAAATACTCAAATGGCTTTTCAACACTTTCGCCAACCAGCGCCAGGGCCGCGAAATGAATAATTCCGTGAATGTTTTTATACTGCGAAAGAATAGCCGAAACCGCAGTCAGGTCACTGACATCCACTTCATGCAGTTTAAAAGGAAAATTTGGTTTTTTCTGAGATGTCGAGAAATTATCCAGGACAATCGGTTCGAATCCGTTTTGAGTCAGCAAATGGCAGGTGGCACTGCCGATAAATCCAGCACCGCCGGTAACTATTACAGTTTTCATGAGATTTCATCATGCGTTTCAATTCTCGAAAAAGAAAGATGCGGCGTGACACGTTTCGGCGGATTTAATCCATCGGCGGAAAAAGAAATGTAAAAATCAAAGGTCCCCAAAAGAGATAAACCAGCGCGCCGATGGCGAGGAAAGGGCCGAAGGGAATGGCGGTTTGCATATTCTGTTTATTTTTTAGCATTAAAATAATTCCGATAAGCGATCCTAAGAGACTTGAGATGACGATCACAATTAAAACCGATTGATATCCCATCCAGGCGCCCATCATTGCGAGTAATTTGATGTCGCCTCCGCCTAGGCCCTCGCGCTTTGCGAATTTTTCATAAAGATAAGCTATCGAGAAAAAAATCCCCCCGCCGATCAAGGCTCCCAAAAGGCTTTCCCACCAGGTGATATCGCCGGTAAGAAGGGCGAACAAGAAGCCGACTAAAATTCCGGGAAGGCTGATTTCATTGGGAATGATTCGATGGTGTAGATCGATGACGGTAATCACCAAAAGGCTCGAGCAAAACACAGTGTAAGAAATCCATTGGACTGAAACGCCGTAATGTCGGTAAAGCACCCAAAAAAGAAAGGCGCTTGTGATTTCTACTAATGGATATTCGATCGAAATCTTTTTTTTGCAGAAACGACACCGGCCTTTTAAAAAAACGAAACTTGCGACCGGAATATTTAAATACCAAGGAATTTGCTTTTTACATTGAGGGCAGCGAGAGCGACCGTTGATGTTTTCTTCCTGAGGCAAGCGGTGGATACAAACATTGAAAAAACTTCCGAAGATAAGCCCCAGAAAAGCAAAAAAGCATCCCCCGATGACGGGGTTGAGAAGGATCGCTAAATATTCGTTCATGTCGGGATATCTCTTTCGTTAAAGCAGAAAACTGCGAGGGATAAATAGATGCCTGTCATAAAGAGACCATACACCATCAAAACACCGACTTCGTGCCAAGGAATTAAAACATTATAGCTGACAAGATTTTTTAGATTCAGGCTCTCGAAAGAAGGAACAAAAAACTGAATCCATTTCCACAAAACAATTTGCTCGGGATCCTTGATACTCAGAGTCACATTTTCAATCAAATGTCCGAGGGTATAGAGGAGAAAAGTGCCCAGCGCCGAGATGATCGCCCCGGTGTTGACGGCAAAAAGATAAGTAATTGAAGTTAAAATACTGATTTTAAGAGCCGTCGCGATAAAAAATTGGAAGACCGCAGCCGTTCCCACTTGAGCGCCTCCCATGGCATAGGCTAAAACCGACATGCAGGCGATTAAAGCCATTTGCACCACAAGTTGACCTAAGAATTTTCCGATTAAAAAAGTGCCTCGCGAAATGGGTTTGGAAAGTACGAGGGCTACGGTCCCTAAAACCAATTCTCTTTGAAAGAGACTAATCCCCATGAAAATGGAAAAAAGCACCATCGAAAGCTCGATTCCCCCGAGCATAAAATCTAACGTCAGTTTGTTTTGCTCCGTGTACGTCAGTTGCCCCAATAAGTAACTCAATACCAAAGCGACCGCCGAAAAAGCGATGAGAATGTAAAAAACTCGTTCGTAGAGCAGCTCCCGGATGGCCGTCATCGTGATCGAAGTGAGTGCTTTCATCCGATTTTCTCCTGAGTTCTGGTTTGCAAAGATTCGTTTTGTCTAAAAAGGGCGTGCTCGAGATTTTTTCGATGAGGATGAACCGCGATGATTTTTTTCTTTTCGTTGAGAAGGGTCGTGAGGTCACTGACCAATTCCTCGATACTGTCGACGGTTCTCGTCATTTCTTTGTCGAGAGAAATATCGTATCTCTGGGCTTCGCTGGAAAGAAGCGCTTCGGTCGTTGAAAAAGTTTTTAAAATCCCTTCGTTCATCAATGCAACGTAAGAGCAAAGTTGTTCCACATCTTCTAAGACGTGGGAGCTAAAAAAGATCGTCGAGTCTTTAAGCTCTAAGTGAACCTTTTTAATGAGATTTCGAATCTCGATTCGGCCCATCGGGTCGAGACCGCTCATAGGTTCGTCAAAAATCAAAATCCTCGGACGATTGATAAGACTTTGCGCAATTGCAAGGCGTTGGACCATGCCTTTAGAGAAGCCTTTGATTCTCTCGTTTGCGACATGCCTTAAACCAACAAGCTCTAAGAGCTCATCGGCTTTTTTGTCGATGGTCGCATGCGGAAGCTGGTAAAGCGCGCCGTAATAAAGCATCGCTTCTTTTGCTTTTAAAAATTTTGGAAATCGGGGATTTTCGGGCAGATAACCTATTTGAAACCGTGCTTTTCTCCCTTGGCTTTTTTCTCCACAAACAGAAATTTCGCCTTCAGTGGGATGGAGAAAGCCTAGAATCATTTTTAAAAGAGTAGACTTCCCAGAACCATTGGGCCCCAATAGCCCTATCACTTCTCCACGAGGAATCGAAAAGCTGACATCTTTGACGGCTTGTTTCTTCGTGAAAAGACCTGTTCGAAAAGTTTTTGAAACAGAGACAACGCTAATATCGATTTCGGAAGCTTTCATTTTTTCTCCTCTGAACTTTCGGGGCGGTAGACCCCTGTTTTTTCTAAGAGACTTTGCAAGGCTCGGTCTTTCCCTTCGATTTGCTTTTTGGAGGGTGAATAGAGAAAGGTAAACTTTTCGTTGAGAAGTCTTTGGGCATCGTCTTCAATTTCTTTTGCTTCGAGCATGGAACTGATATCGCGGCGTTGGGGTGCCAACTCTTGTATCGAAGAGGGCTCTCGATGATATTTTTTTCTAAAATCGACTAAGGCTGTTTCGTACGCTTGTTTTTGTAGGTTCCAGTTTAAGCTTCGAATTCGATTGTCGAGGCGTGAGATCGCTTCTCGGTCTCGAATCATCGGATAAATCTCGACCGCCGTCTTCAAAGCGGTGAGCAAGGCCCCTTCTTCGGAAAGTAAACGAATTCCGACGCTCGTAATCCATTGAGGGGCGTTCGGGAGGAGACTCGCCTGTAAAATCTGCTGACCCGCTTTTTCGGCATCATGCAGTTCTAAATATAAATGATTGCCAAGAAGATAGTGCGGCCGCCAAGCCCTAGGGTCCTGTCTCACCCATTTTTCGAGAAGCAGTTTTCCCCCCAGTTTGTCGCGTCGGAAAACAGACAGAAACGTCGCAGAGAATGAGTAAGCTTTTTCGAAGCGCGGATCTAAAGTCGTAATCGCTGCCGCTTGGGCATACTCCCACGAAACGGAATCATCGGTGACGGGAGTGTGTTTCGCATTTTGCAAAAGATCAACCCAGAGGAGTGCGGCCAGAAAGTTGTCATATCCCATTGAAAAAGTTTTCAAGGATTTGGCTTCATACCCCGCGCGCACCGGATTCAATGTGTTGGGAGTCCTAGCGGATTTCAAAGAATTTGAAAAAAACAAAAACTTCGCAGCCATCAAGACAAGACAAACAAAAAGAGGAATCAGTCGTTTGAGATTCATTGAGTCAAGTTGCGCTTGTAAATCGATTATGACTTATTCTACTTGGAAAGACTCATGAGGGGAAATTTTTGTGGGATAAAGGCGAGAGAGCTTAAAGTTACCGTCGTCAGTAACAGGTTGGGGGGTGAATGGAAATGGGAGACAAAATAACTTTGTTGCTCTCTCGCCAAATCGATAATCCCATCTTCTTAAACAGAAGTGTTTGATACGTTATCGTCGAACTTATTAATAGCAACCACTGTGCCAAATTGATGAGTGAAGGTGTATAAAAAATTACGCACGATCAGTGCATTATTTACCGCGAGGCCATTCGAAATCGAAGCGGTGTTGCCAACTCTTTTGAGACCACTTTTGAATTTGTAAAAAATGAATCATATTCAAATGAAGACGCACGACATTAGTTTTCTGTTTGGGACTACCGTTGGATTTACTTCTCTGCTCGAGTTCGCGTGGATTAGGGTCGGAGTGGATAAACTCTATCGGGGTGAATAAAAGATGGGCAAAATCCTTTGGAAAAATCGGAAATAATTCAATGATTTCAATTGATTAATGTGGCATTGAGATTGCTTTATCATTTTGTTATGAAGCATTCAAAAATCAAACGAGCTTTATTCTTATATACTCTTCTCGCTCTCAGCGTGGTTCTAGTGGGGTACATTAAGATTCAGTATCGAACCCTGGTGCAAAAAGCTTATCTCTCAAAAAACGGAAACCAATTTATTATCGCGTTTAAAGATCAAGACGAAAAAATCGAATTGCTCTCTTACGATACCTTGGAAAAAGCGCAGATTTATCTTCACGAGCAATTAGGTTTGGAACTGCGAAGCAGTTTAGCTTCACTCGAATTTCCAATGGAGTATGTTTGGATTCGCAAAGACCTAGGAAAGTCGATTCTGTATTGGAAATTTTCGGGAAGTGATCATTTAAATCGCATGACGTTTGTAAATCAAAGGGATGCCGAATTTTTCGAGCAAGCCCTCAAAAAAGGAACTTATTCGCCTTCTCCTATCGGCCACAGCCTTGCTTTTTTCCCTTCGAAGGGTCTTCCAAAACAGTCGTCACTCGTGTCGAAATTGATGGATTCTGTGCACGCAGGGCTTTCCTTTTAAAGCTGACAGATTCCGTAACATTGAAGTAAATACACTTTAATTATGAGCGAACTTTACAAAGGTTATCGTGCGGTCGTCACCGGCGCTTCGAGCGGAATTGGTGAGAGCATTGCAAAACAATTGGCGGCGATGGGAATTCATTTAGTGCTGGTGGCAAGACGCAAAGAGAAACTCGAAGCTTTGCGGACCGACCTCGAAAAACGGCATTCGATCCAAGTCGAGTGCTTGTCTTTAGATCTCTGTAAATCGGAAGATATTCGAAACGTTTTTCCCAAATCGACCGCAGGCGGAAAAACGGTGCAGATTTTAGTCAATAATGCCGGAATCGGACCCTATGGAGATTTTTTAAAGGGTAGTTTAGAAACCCACCTCAATACGGTGCGATTAAACACCGAAGTTTTGACTGGCCTCAGTTACGAGTTTTCGCAGCACATGCTGGCGCAGAATCAACCTTGCTTCATCTTAAATCTTTCTTCGGTCATTTCTTACCAGGGAACAAAGAAATTCGCGGTTTATGCCGCGACGAAATCTTACGTGCGCATTTTCTCAGAGATTTTGGGCGGAGAGCTCGAATCGACCGGGGTTTCGGTTTCATGCCTATGCCCGGGCGGAACCTACACCGAATTTTTGGAAAAGAATGGGCAGGATCTCAAAGAGAGCGGTCGCACCTATATGATGTCGTCGGACGATGTCGCGCGGATCGGTGTGGAAGGAATGTTTACTCGCCAACGAGTGATCGTCCCGGGGGTGATTAATAAAGCGATTTGTTTGTTGCCTCGATTCTTTCCCAGTCGGTGGGCTCTAAAAATAGCGTCCCGGAGCATGCAAAAGTCAGTAAATGAGAAAAATTAAATTGTCTTTAGGCGGCAATCGTCATTAAAATGGCTCCTTATCTAATAAGGAGACCCTTTTGAGCTTACCGAAAATTCAGTTTTCAAACATCGAAACAAAAACCCAATCCCTCGTTCTGGGCTTTTTTCACAACGACGCTGAAAATGAAAAGAAAAAAATCGAGACCGCAAAAGGCAAAAAAGAAACGCCTGCGGCTCCTAAATTTACTCCCCCTCGTTATCAAGGGAAGAAACAAAAAGAATTAGATGCGCTTTTAAATGTTCTTAAAACAGACGAACATTTCACGGGCAAAAAACAAGAAGTCAGTCTCCTCAGACTTTACTCGGCATGGGGATTTCCCAGTGTCATGCTTTTGGGACTCGGAACGTCGAAAAAATGGGATAGCGAAACCGCGAGACGCTGCGGAGCTTCTCTTTATCAGCACCAAAAAAAGGAAAAGCTCTCTAAGGTCACCTTACTCGCGGATAGCGTTTTCTCCTCGCAAAAACCGAGTAATTCGACTTTCTTTTTGCAAGCATTTTGCGAAGGATATCTTTTAGCAAGTTACCAATATCTCGATCTCAAAAAAGCCGACAAATCGGCTTTTAATCCCGAAGGCCTTGATTTAGTCGGAATGAAAAATGCCGCCTTTGAAAAAGCAGTAACGAAAGCAACCCTTCTTGCAAAAGCTCAGAATTTTGCGCGAACGCTCGGAGATATGCCCGGCAATCACCTGACGCCTACAAACTTTGGGACTTTAGTCGATAAAATGTCCAAAGAACGTGGCATGACCTGCACGATCTTAGGCCGCAAGGAACTCGAAAAAGAAAAGATGGGTTTAATCATCGGCGTCGCCCAAGGGTCTGTCGAAGAACCTCGAGTGATTATCGTCGAGTATAAAGGCGGCAAGAAAACCGATAAGCATGTCGCTCTTGTGGGAAAAGGCATTACGTTTGATAGCGGAGGTATTTCTTTAAAGCCTGCCGATCGCATGGAAGATATGAAATACGATATGATGGGAGCCGCCGCAGTTGCGGGAACGATGCAGGCCATCGCCGATTTGAAACTTCCTATCAATGTCACCGGATACATTGCAGCGTGTGAAAATCTTCCCGGCGGCAAAGCTCAGAAACCGGGCGACGTTCAACGCTCTATGAGCGGAAAAACGGTTGAAATCATCAACACCGATGCAGAAGGTAGACTCGTTCTCGCTGACGTCTTGGAATACGCGCAAAAATCCGAACCCCAAGCAATCATCGATTTCGCGACACTCACCGGCGCGTGCGTCGTTGCGATTGGTACCGTTGCGACCGGGATTTTCAGTACGCATTCAGGTCTTCTCACAAGAGTGAAAACTTCGGCCGAAGCGACTGGCGAAAAAGTGTGGGAACTCCCACTTTATGATGAGTACATGGAAGATTTAAAAAGCAGCAGCGCCGATATTAAAAACTCGGGCACTCGCGAAGCTGGAGCCAGCAAAGGCGCCATGTTCTTAAAATTCTTCGTCGATGAAAAATTTCCATGGCTCCATTGCGATATCGCCGGAGCCGCATACCACCGCCGCGACGTAAATTATCACGGCGCCAAGTACGCCTCAGGCATCATGGTCCGCCTCATGGCCCACTGCTTAGAAAACTGGAAGACGTTGAAGTAGTCTTCGCCCGCGCAGTCATTGCGAGGAGGCGAAGCCGACGAAGCAATCTCGATGCACTCGGGAAGAACTTCGATCTAATAACATGCCGGGTTAGAGAAAATGGAGAGGTAAAGGGTATAATCATTTAGACCCTTTACATCCCATGGAACAATTTAAAAAGTCTATCTCATCGGTCTTGATTTTAACTTTATTTCTCTCTTGTATTCCCGCTTATCCCGAAGCGATGGACGACAAGATGACGAACATCGTCCCCGGCAGAAGTTTAGGCGGGGGAGAGTTCGTCCATGGACAAGGTTACGGCAAAGTTTTAATGCGCGTGATGATGTTCGGCTCCATTCCTCAACAGGGTGTCCACTACATGCCCGAAGGAACGGATCTTCTTTTCGCCATGCTTTTCTCAGGCGGCTATTCTGAAACTTCAAAAATCGACAAAATTTCTATCCGCCGCAAAGGCCAAGCAGAACTGATCAAAGTGAATTTAGAAGCCTTGATGGAAAAAGGCGGTTCAATCCCTAAAATTCAAGACGGCGACATTATCGACGTCCCCTTCAACTGGAAAAAAGACGTCACAACGATTTCGATGATCACAGGCTTCATCACCGCGATGACTGGCTTTGCACTCTCGCTTGTGGCCCTGACAAGGTAATTGCTTTGACCACTGTCATTGCGAGGGTGCGTAGCACCCGCGGCAACCTTTGTGTGCTGAACTGGGAAGATTGCCGCGGGTGCTACGCGCCCTCGCAATGACAAAATCTCGCGCTGCCCTTTAGCAATGACGAAAATAAAAAAGGCCGGTCTTTCGACCAGCCTTTTTTGAATCGTTAGAGTAGGGGGCGATTACATCATTCCGCCCATGCCGCCCATTCCTCCCATACCACCCATTCCTCCCATGCCACCGCCGCCATGACCATGGCCTGCGTGACCGTCGTCTTCTTTAGGCTTATCGGTGATCATCGCTTCTGTGGTGAGCATCAATGAAGCAATGCTTGCCGCATTTTGAAGCGCGCAGCGGGAGACCTTAGTCGGGTCAATCACGCCTGCAGCAACGAGATCTTCATATTTTTCATGAAGCGCGTTGAAGCCGAAGTTAGTGTTGGGGTTTGTGCGAACTTTATCGACGACAATCGAACCTTCGTATCCTGCGTTTTGCGCAATTTGACGGAGAGGTTCTTCAATCGCACGTCTGACAATATTCACTCCAAAGCCTTGTTCGCCTTCGAGTTTCAATTTATCAAGCGCTTGAGCTGCACGAATGTAAGCGGTTCCACCACCGGGGAGAATTCCTTCTTCCACAGCAGCGCGCGTTGCATGAAGAGCGTCTTCCACGCGGGCTTTCTTCTCTTTCATTTCCACTTCAGTTGCAGCACCGACATTGATCACAGCGACACCACCAACGAGTTTTGCAAGTCGTTCTTGGAGTTTTTCGCGATCGTAGTCCGAAGAAGTTTCTTCGATTTGCGCGCGGATTTGTTTCACGCGGGAATCGATGTCTTTCTTCGTTCCTTCACCGTCAACAATCGTTGTGTTTTCTTTGTCGATGGTGACTTTTTTAGCGCGGCCTAAAGTTTCAAGCTGAGCCGTTTCAAGTTTGTGACCCATTTCTTCTGCAATCACACTGCCGCCCGTTAAGGTTGCAATATCGCTTAAGAGGTCTTTGCGTCGGTCGCCAAAACCAGGAGCTTTCACTGCCGCGACGTGAATTGTGCCACGGAGTTTATTGACTACCAAAGTTGCAAGCGCTTCGCCTTCGACATCTTCTGCAATGATGAGAAGAGGACGTCCGGCTTGAACCACTTTTTCAAGAAGTGGAAGCAAATCTTTCATGTTTGATATCTTCTTATCGAAAAGAAGAATGAAAGGATTTTCAAGCTGACATTCCATCGTTTCAGCGTTGGTTACAAAATAAGGAGAAAGATATCCACGGTCGAATTGCATTCCTTCCACGACATCGAGAGTGGTCTCGGCCGTTTTGGATTCTTCAACAGTGATAACGCCTTCTTTACCGACTTTGCCCATCGCTTCAGCAATCAATTTTCCGATGGTCGGATCATTGTTTGCGGAAATCGTTCCAACTTGAGCGATTTCTTTTTCGTCTTTAATAGGTTTAGAAAGTTTTTTAAGTTCGGCAACCATCGCTTCGACCGCTTTGTCGATACCGCGTTTGATTTCCATCGGGTTTTGACCCGTAGTTACAACTTTTGCGCCTTCTCGGAAGAGGGCTTGTGCAAGCACAGTTGCAGTTGTGGTTCCATCTCCAGCATCATCTGAAGTTTTGCTGGCCACTTCTTTCACCATTTGAGCGCCCATGTTCTCGAATTTATCTTCGAGTTCGACTTCCTTCGCAACGGTGACACCGTCCTTGGTAATCGTTGGAGCACCGAAAGATTTTTCGATGACCACATTGCGTCCTCTGGGCCCAAGCGTGACTTTCACAGCTTCGGCAAGAACATTTACGCCACGAAGAATCGCGGCTCTAGCATCTTCTCTAAAACGAAGTTCTTTAGCTCCCATAATCGTATCTCCTTATATAAAAATTATTTTTCTAAAATGCCGAGAATGTCTTCTTCGCGCATCATTAAATATTCGCTTCCATCGACTTTGATTTCTGTTCCAGCATATTTGCCGAAAAGAACTCGGTCGCCTTTCTTGACTTCGAGGGGGGATTTTTTTCCGTCATCTAAAACTTTACCGTTTCCAACGGCGATGACTTCGCCCTGCATTGGCTTTTCTTTGGCGTTATCAGGAATGATAATTCCGCCTTTGGTTTTTTCTTCTTCATCGAACCTTTTAACAATCAGTCTGTCGTGTAAGGGACGAATATTCATAAGCGTTCTCCTTTTAAAATGCGTTGCCCCTCGTTATTTCATTCCTGAGACCGGGTTCTGTTACGAGGAACAAGAACCTGAACCACAGCCCCCACCAGTCGTCGGCTTTGCTGCAGGCGCTGGAGTCGCTTCCGTCTTCTTTGACTCGCTAGGAGCTGCTGAGGACGTTGGCTTTTTATAATCACTGGCGTACCAACCTGTTCCCTTTAATTGAAAACTCGTCCGGGACATGAGTTTGTGCACCTCGGATCCACATACTTCACATTTCGTGAGCACAGGATCTGAAAACTTTTGTATGACTTCAAACACCTTGTCACACGATTCGCATCTGTATTCATATAAAGGCATAAGTGTTCACCCAAAAATCTCTGATGGGCATAGCTTGGTAACATATTTTTGAGAGTCAAGGGAGGTATTTCATTTGACTTCAAAAAAAAGGCCACCATATTAACCCATGTAACAGGAAAAACGAGCCCCATAATGGCTCTAAGTTGCTAGAAATACAAGTTTTTTTGTAGTTTAAAAAAGAGAATAAAGGAGAAAGAATATGTCTAAAATTATTGGAATCGATTTAGGAACCACCAATTCTTGCGTCTCTGTCATGGAAGGCGGAGAAATGAAAGTGATTCCGAACGAAGAAGGCGGTCGAACGACGCCCTCCGTTGTGGCTTTTACGAAAGATGGCGAAAAACTCGTAGGCCAAGTGGCGAAGCGTCAGGCGATTACGAACCCGGAAAATACCGTTTATTCGGCAAAACGATTCATGGGCCGTAAGTTTGACGAAGTTCAGGGCGAAATGAAAATGGTCCCTTATAAGGTTGTTTCTAAAGGAAACGACGTTGCGATTGATATTCGCGGTAAGGACTACACTCCACCTGAAATCTCGGCACTCGTTCTTCAAAAGTTGAAAAAATGCGCTGAAGATTATCTTGGGCAAGAAGTGAAGGAAGCGGTCATTACCGTGCCCGCTTACTTTAACGATGCTCAAAGACAAGCGACCAAAGATGCCGGCCGAATTGCAGGCTTGGATGTAAAACGTATTATCAATGAACCGACGGCTGCCGCTTTAGCCTACGGTTTGGATAAGAAAAAAGAACAGAAGATTGCCGTTTACGACTTCGGGGGCGGTACGTTCGACGTTTCTGTGCTTGATGTCGGTGACAATGTCGTAGAAGTGAAATCGACGAATGGCGATACTCATTTGGGCGGTGACGATTTCGACTTAAGAATTATTGACTGGTTAGTTACAGAATTCAAAAAAGACCAAGGCATTGATCTCGCTAAAGACAAAATGGCTTTGCAACGTTTAAAAGAAGCGGCTGAAAAAGCGAAGATTGAACTCTCTTCCTCGATGGAAACAGAAATCAACCTTCCTTTCGTGACGGCCGATGCTTCGGGTCCGAAACATTTGCAGATCAAATTGTCGCGAGCCAAGTTTGAACAACTCGTTGATGATCTCATCGAGCGTTCGATTGAACCTTGCAGAAAAGCGATTAAAGACGCCGGAATGAATCCTTCGGATATCGACGAAGTGGTTTTGGTCGGTGGTTCGACCCGTATTCCAAAGATTCAAGAAGTCGTTAAAAAGTTCTTTGGAAAAGAACCGAATAAGAGCGTGAATCCGGATGAAGTGGTGGCCGTGGGTGCTGCGATTCAGGGTGGAGTTTTAACAGGGCAGGTGAAAGACTTGCTTCTCTTAGACGTCACACCTCTTTCACTTGGAATTGAAACGCTCGGTCATGTGTTTACAAAACTCATTGATCGCAACACAACGATTCCGACCAAGAAGAGCCAAGTGTTTTCAACTGCCGAAGACAATCAAACAACGGTTGAGATCCACGTGCTTCAAGGGGAACGTGAAATGGCTTACGACAACCGAACGCTCGCGCGTTTTCAGTTAACTGGGATGCCTGCGTCTCCGAGAGGGGTTCCGCAAGTCGAAGTGACTTTTGATATCGATGCGAACGGAATTGTTCACGTTGGTGCAAAAGATCTCGCGACCGGCAAAGAACAATCGGTCAAGATCACAGCGTCCAGCGGTTTAACGGAAGCTGACATCAAAAAGATGGTCAAAGAAGCTGAAGCGAATGCTGAAGAAGACAAAAAGAAGAAAGAAAAAGTCTCTGTGAAGAACAACTTAGACAATGCCATCTACGGCACTGAAAAGTTGATCAAAGAAAATGGAGACAAAATCTCAGCAGACGTGAAATCGAACTTGGAAGCAGCCCTTGCTGAAGGTAAAGAAGCTGTCACCAAAGACGATGTGACCGTCATGACGGCAGCGCTTGAGAAGATCAATACGCTCTCTCATAAAATGGCCGAGGAAATGTACAAAACTGCGAGTGCCGCACAAGGCGCTGCAGGTGCACAACCGGGTGGTCCTGAAGCTGCGGATGGTTCGGCTAAAAAAGAAGACGAACCGATCGAAGCTGAGTTCAGAGAAGAAAAGAACTAATTGACTCGTTGTCGAGCCTTCTTTCCGCTGATGCGGGAGGGAGGCTTTTTTATTTGCAGGCTGCAGAGTAGTGATCGCAGTTTAGGTGTTCAGCGACTCTTTCGGCCGGTTTAAAAGAGGGTTTAAAAACGTTTCGTTTCAGAGGCTGTCCCTCCGACGATTCGTCTCCCAGACATTGAACTTCGTTTCCTTCTAACAATGCGCAGGTAAAACGATAGCCGCTGATAAGGCTGATTACGTTTTTTTTGAATGTCGTTTTTTTAGGTTGTATTCGTCCAAAACATTCCACTTCATTTCCTTCGAGTAACGCACAGGTGTGTTCTACCCCTGCAGACAAACTGAGGACTTTTTTGTCGAATTTGATTTGTGGAGGCGCTTGGCCCTCATTGTTTTCTCCCAGGCATTGTATTTCATTCCCTTCAAGCAAAACGCATGTGCGCCTAGCGATCGGGAGAACACTTAGAATCTTTTTGTCGAATTTTTTTTCAGCGGGTGCTTGTCCGTGAGTATCTGCTCCAAAACAGCGAATCGTTTTGTTTTCAAGCACTGTACAAAAATAGTTATCTCCTGAATGTAGACTTGTGACATTCTGATTGAGTTCAAAATCTCTCAGTTTTTGGCGCGTGGCCCCAAGGGGATCATTCATAAAACACTGGATCTCGTTTCCTTCAAACAGCACGCAGGTGTAAGGTTGACCGGTAGAGACAGTGACTATTTTTTTATCGAATTTTTTCAATCGTGGGTCTTTGGCCGGATTTTGATCGTCGAAACATTGAAGTTCGTTTCCTTCAAGCAATACGCAACTGTGTAAAGGACCTACGGATAGAGAAAGAATTTTTTTGTCAAATTTCTTTTCCCTGGGCGCCGCCCCGATGCATTTCATTTCATCATTGCCAATCACTACGCAGGTCTGAAAGTAACCTCCGGCAGCAGGGGTAACCTTTGGTTCGTGTTTTTCCTGTTCTTTTCTAATCGAGTTGAGAGTTTCATGAGTGAGTCCACTATAACTACAGCTATCTGAGAAAAAGTAGAAATGGTTTTCGCGGTTCTGAATTGTTTCTTCCCAACCTTTTTCGAAGTTTCCAAATTGTCGAACAAGTTTTTTTTCAGTTACATCATTTTTTGAAAAGGTCTCGAGATCTTGCTTGGAGAGGGCAAGGTGTTTCTTTCCTTCTTCAACGACTTCTTCCTTCGAGTAATTCCTACCGCTCAATCGGACGGGCGCTTTCATTTTCTCGAGATGTTCTTTTGCTTCCTGTTCTTTCCCCATTTCCAACATTACCCAATAAAATTGGGGCGAGAAAGAGAGATTGCCTTGTGACTCAAGCTCTTTGAAATAGCGATATGCGAATCGCGGCTGCTTTTCTTTGAAATGGGTCATTGCGAGCTCACGGAGGGCGCTGTCGGATCCTTTGAACCCTTTCCATTTGATGAGAAAAGCGTAAAGTCCTTGTCGGTTCTGTACCTTTCCGTACTCCTTTCTCACGAATTCGCTGTTATATTTAGGGGAGCAATTGGCCATTACTGTGGGATCGGAATTCTTTAAAACGGATTCTAATTTTTCGGCAAAACACCAAAAGTTTTCTTTTTTCGAAACCATGTCCAAAAATTCGATAATTTTTTCGCACCATTCGTGCTTTTGCTCTATCGAGAGATTTTTGTTTTGAAGGGCTTTTGCAATCGCATAAAAATGTCCGCCCACATCGGCAATTTCGTTTTTTTCAACTTTCCGTTGAGGTTTTATCTCGGTCGCGGGAATGTGGGCCTCTCCGAAAGTCAGTGGAATCGAACACACGGAAATCAAATACAGATGTAGTAAGATTTTCATAGAATGCTTTATTGTACCTTAAAAGCTTCCGCTAACATCGTTAGTCGCGCCGCGTCTCGACCTTTTTGATTTCGATCCTTACACTCCTGGCCATGAAAAATACAATCAATCGCATTTATGGAAGAGAAGTTTTAGATTCGCGTGGAAATCCCACGGTGGAAGTCGAAGTCACGTTGAAAGATGGGGCGTTTGGCCGTGCCATTGTCCCTTCGGGCGCATCCACAGGAAAACATGAAGCATTGGAACTCCGCGATGGCGATAAATCTCGCTACTTAGGCAAAGGGGTTTTAAAAGCGGTTTCGAATATTAACGAAAAAATTGCTCCGAAACTGTGCGAAAGATCGTTTGAATCTGTTTACGATCTCGATAAAGAAATGAATGCGATTGATGGCACGGAACAAAAGTCGAACTTGGGAGCCAATGCGATTCTTGGAGTTTCACTGGCGTTTTCTCATGCCGTGGCTTTTTCTCAAAGACGTCCGCTTTTTCTCCTGATCAATGAGTGGATGGGATTAAGCGAAAAAGATTTGTGTCTTCCGACCCCTTTAATGAACATCATCAATGGCGGAATGCATGCCGACAACGGCCTTGCGATTCAGGAGTTTATGATTGTTCCTCACGGGTTTGAGAATTTTAACGATGCGTTTCGCTCAGGGGTCGAAGTGTTTCATCACTTAAAGAAAAGACTCCACGATCAAAAACTTTCAACAGCAGTAGGCGATGAAGGCGGATTTGCTCCAGCGCTTAAAGCGGATGAAAAAGCCCTGGAAGTTATTCTGGAGGCGATTCAATCGGCAGGTTACAAACCTGGAAAACAGATTTCAGTGGCGCTGGATGCCGCCTCGAGTTCTTTTTTCGATGAGGCAGCTAAAAAGTACAAGCTTGCAACTCAAGGAAAATCTGAAATCACCGCCGATGAATTGATGAACTTCTATTCGGGTTTAGCGGACAAGTATCCATTGGTAAGTATCGAAGACGGTCTCGAAGAAGGCGATTGGTCTGGGTGGAAAAAGTTTACCGATCAATTTGCAAAACGCTTGCAGCTTGTAGGCGATGATTTATTTGTTACCCAAAGTGCTTTCGTAAAACGCGGAATTCAAGAAAAAGTCGCGAACAGCGTTCTTATCAAAGTGAATCAAGTGGGATCGTTGAGCGAAACCTTTGATACGATGAAACTTTGTCGAGAAAATGGCTATACCGCTGTCACTTCTCACCGAAGTGGAGAAACAGAAGATGCGACCATTTCTCATCTCGCTGTAGGCTCGGGGTGCGGACAAATCAAAACGGGCTCAGCCTCGCGATCGGATCGCATGGCAAAATACAACGAGCTTCTCAGAATTGACGATTGGGCACGTCAGAATAAGAAATCTATTCCTTTTAAGAACGCCTTTTGAGTAAAATAAAGTGAATTTGCGCGTTCCGGTTTAAAATATAGACTCTCTTTATCAAAAGAATATAATGAACACGTTTGATAAAGAGATTTCTCATTGTAGCTATTTCATTTTTTTTCGTCTTATTTTTTTATGCTTTCTGTATTGAACCTAACTGGCTAGAGGTTTCAAAATTTCAATTTACGGGAAATATAGATTCTACCACGAAGATCGTGCTTATTTCTGACCTACATCTAAGAGACAACCCTATCATTCACGGAAAAATCTTAGCTTCTCTTCGTGCGTATCAACCGGATTACATTTTTATCGCTGGCGATACGATCGATAATGATGAACAAATTCCCGTTGTGAGAGATTTTTTTAAGCAGTTTCCCGAGACGAGGGGAATCTATGCGGTGCTAGGCAATTGGGAGCACTGGTCCCATTCAGATAGCGAAAATGTTTTTAGCTCGCTGGGCGTCAAATTACTAGTTAATCAGTCCGCAAGATTAAGCAACAACATCACCCTCTATGGTTTTGATGACCAATTGGCAGGGGCTCCGGCCCGGGACCTGACTTCATCTATGGGAGCACTTCCGGATGATTTTTGTATTTCCCTTTTTCATTCACCAGTTTTCTTTGAACAACACAAGCCACTTTGTCCTCTATCCTTCTCAGGTCATACTCATGGCGGGCAAGTCAGACTCCCATTTTTTTCACCTTTCTGGTTGCCGGAAGGTAGCGGTAAATACGTCTCTGGATGGTATGAGAGCGACGACGGTAAAAAAATGTACGTAAGCAGGGGAGTCGGAAACTCAATTTTACCAATTCGATTTTTTGCCCGCCCAGAAATTACCGAAATTACAATTCGGCGGGTTCCCCGATGAAACCAATTCTAATTGTGTTGTATTTGCTATTAAACGTTAGCTCAGTCGCCGACGATTTGTGCAGAAAATGGTTTGAGGCGAGTAGAATCCCGAAAGGACCAGAATGCCTAAATAAGTGTGCTGTACTTTCCACGGGTATGGGCACTTTCATGTGCCCGAACCTCTGTAAGCAGTTATGTGAAGACAATTCGTTATCAAAAAAGTTGCTTGAGCAGATAGCTTACTACCCAGGATTAAATAAGAAGGAACGGCAGCTGATTTCGGAGCACCCGAAAGAAGCGGTAGAAGTTTATAACCAAAAGAATAAGGCAGAAAGTGAAAGCCAAAAAACGTTTGGAAGAGATTCTTCGGACGACGAAAGCGATGCTTTTCGTCATTTTCTTTGGGCTGCTCTGTTGACGAAAGAATTAGGAGCGAATTTGGCAAAAGAATTTCTCGACGCGCATGAATCAGAAGATTCATCAGAAAACCCGAGTAAGGCTATGGATTTGGCGAACAATAGAGCAGGAATACTTGCTGCTGAAAAACTGATTAACAGTGGGAAGTTTAGTTTGGACGCGGTCAAACAAGAAGCGCTTAAGGGTATTAAAGACGGAACGTTAATTGTCTTAAAGCCACAAGGAGCAGGCAAATGAATCGAAAAGCTGGTTTCGTAATAGCATTCATACTTTTTTTTCTTCCACCTTTTTTTTCGAACGCAACAACCTATTTAGATCAACAGGAGTTTATGTCGCTGGACACCGCGGAAAAAAAATATGGAAGTGGCAGCTTTGACGCGCTCAAATTTAGAACTGCAAAATTGAATGAGAGAGCGGCAATGGCTGTTAGTTTAATTCGCAGTAAAAAGTATATCGGAAAGCTACCCAATGACGTTAAAAAGGATCTAGGACCTTACTCAGGTTATTTTTGGAGCGATTCGATACCAACTTATCTCGTAGAGACGTCCACGGATAAGGCAAAAGGCAGTTGGCAATTGGTGTTTTTGATTGATGAACAAGGCGCAATTACAGAAGTAAAAATTCATAAGAATTGTTGTGCTACAAGTAAGTAATTTAAGAAATTGAACTTTTTTCAATGAAGTGTTTACTTCCGGAACGAATGCACAAAAGTCAAAGTTGTTTTGTGAAATAGAAAAATGCGAGTCGGAAGTCGGAAATCAGTGACCAGAAGGGATAGCGAAACGTCGCGGGTTTGTTTTTTTCGATAAAAAAGTGCGAGTACCAGGCGTTTCCGTAACCGATCAGAATGGCAATGATCACGAAACTGGGGCCGACAACAAAACACCCTAAAGTTCCCACAAGGATGGCTGCTAAAAGTCCCCACGCATGCCACTGACGGGTGGCTTTGAGCGAATGCTCTTTTAAGTAAAATTGCCAAAACTCAGAGTATGTTTGAATACGCTCCATACGCTAAAAGTTTAACATGCTTGCCTGGAAAAAGAACGCGAGTAGAATGACTCTATGGCTGATTCGGCAATCGAATATGCGAAGTCTTTGATGGACCAAGGAAATCTCGCGCTGAGACGCGGAGATTATACCGTCGCTCGCGATTGCTTTCGACAATCTCATTCGTATTGTGAAAGTGCCGAGGCTCTGACGTACTGGGGTTGGATGGAACATAAAATGGGCAATATGGATTTGGCGATTGAACTGTGTAAGCAAGCGATTCGTCTCGATCCCACCTTTGGCAATCCCTACAATGATATTGGCTCGTACTTGATTGCGAAGGGCCTTTTCGATGAAGCCATTCCTTGGCTCGAAAAAGCAAAGTGTGCGACTCGCTACGAACCCAAGCAATATCCGCATTTAAATATGGCGAGAGTTTACATCGCGAAAGGGATGCCCATTTCAGCGTTAGAAGAATTTAGAAAAGCGTTGAAATATGTTCCGCACGATAGCGAACTAAAGCGGTCTATCTTCTTGCTCGAGACTTCCGTCAATTGAGACTTCTTTAAGTTTTTCTAAAATGACGAGCCGACGTTCGTGCCCGATTTTTGGAAGTCGGTATTGTTTATTTTCGAGGACTTTGAACATTCCGGGAAATCTTTTTTCGGCGTCTTGAAGTTCGGGTCCGACATTTGGACCTTTGAGAAGAATAAATTTTCCGCCCACTCCTAAACAACCTTGCGTTCGCGCGAGCGTCTTTTCAACTTCTTCAAGCGCGCGAGTGACCACTGCGACGACCGGTTTTTGAAAACTGCGGCTTGTGACTTTGTGATCAAAAACTTCGATGTCTTTTAATCCTAATTCACGGATCACTTCCTTTAAAAATTCCACGCGGCGTGGACGAGGTTCTGCGAGCGTGATTTTTAAATTGGGGTAACGAATTTTTAAAGGAATCCCTGGAAAGCCAGCGCCGGTCCCGATATCGACAATGGGTGAGGGAAGTCTGACAAAATCGCCTACAATCATGCAGTCGATGTAATGTTTAATCACCATTGGCTCAAACCCTGTGATCCGAGTGAGATCTCGGTCGTCATTCCGTTTTCTTAAAAGATTATGATAGGCCCAGAGTTGTTCGTTTGCTTTCGGCGAAAGCACGATGTTGGAAAGCTTTAAAAGCTTAATCATCGATTCAATCGACGGGGGAAGTGAGCCATGTCTTGGTTTCATAAAAGGTAGGACTCTCAGTACTGAGAGTGAGAGAGTCCGTCAAGTACTGCCTATTTCCTATACAAAAACGGGATACTAAGTTGTTTTACTCATATTTCGTCCTTGGACCCGCATGCCTTTAAGCACGATTGAAACATCAAATTTTCATAGGTCTCTCGTAAGATGAATGAACTTGGGCGGAAAACCCTTGAGGAGTAAGGCTTATGAAGAAAACTTGGTTTGCGGTCGCCCTCGGACTGGGATTATTTGTTTCACAACCCTCGAATGCGGTTGAAATATTGGCTCCCGAAATTCCGGAAGAGTATGAACAGATTTTTCAACTCGTAGAATCAGCCATCATCAGCTACTACTTTCCCGCGACGGCCGTCGCATTCGCGACTTGCCAAGTAGACACGTCGGTCTCAAATAAATCGGTCACTTTAGTCTTTCACGATACCCACCCCTGTCCTATCTCAGGAACTTTAGAGTTTGAAAATTCGCGAGACCGAAATTCTGACTACAGCAAAGTGAATTCGATCACCCGAGCGCGGTTGAACTTCAAAAACCTCCAGTACATCAAAGCGCTCGATTTTGATGCTTACTTAACCCGAGAAACGACGATGTTGTCTCGAAGTCTTCATTATCTGATTTTAAATGGGCGAGTTGCAATTCAGCCCGAACCTTATTTGCCGACGGTAGAGTTTTATGTAACGGGCGAGGGGCAGCGGCAGAAGACAACCACGTCTACCACTGGAAGCTCGAGGAGTAATGTTTTTGAAAAAAGAACTTTAGACGGATTTACGATTTTTACCACGATGGATATGACCTCAAGTCGTATCAGAGCGACTCGTAGCCAACAGATTTGCGCGCTTCAAGATGGAACGCCTAATGACGTCGATGGCGGAACACTCACTTATTGCGTAAAACGTTAAAAATACAAAGCGTTAACTTTTGCTCTCTGTCCTTTTACACTTGCCCGCGTTTGATTGCCGTCGATCGTATTTTGAAGTAAAAATACTCTCAATCATCGAACTTGTTGAATGTCAGTTTTACGCTATGAGAGAGGTATCGATTAGACTGAGAACTTCCATTTTATCTGTTGTTCTAACAGCCCTTTTCTGCGGGCCGATCTTTTCGTATCCCGCTCCCATGCAGTTAGGTTGCCACTTGGAAGTGCTTGCGCAAAAACCTACCTCAGTTGAAAACACATTCTTACCTCATGACCGCTTTCAACTCCTTCCGGGGCCTTTGCACTACACTTGGATGGCTTTGTATTTAACCTCACCCATGAACGCTCGCGAGCTGTATCATATTGCCGACTCCAGAAATGAAGTCGAACGGATTAAAATCATGGCTTTGATGACCTTACATAAAATTGCTATGGCAAGCATTGCGGATTTTGGACTTTCACGTCCAGAGGTTTTCAAACAAAATATTTTGATGGAACAATTGTCCGTTGAATTGGACGAAATTTTTACCAATCCTGTCTTCTCCAATCTCGCGAAAGATTTAAATCGGATAGGCCAGTCTTTAAAGTCGGCCCTTCTAGATGAACGGGTAGGAAATGCTTATCAAGAAGTCGCAAACGTCATCGTCTCGGGAAAAAAGGATTCGAAGGAATATTTTTTAGCAAAATCAGGTTTTGATGATGTGTTCAATCGGATCGTCAAAGAGAAGATTCGACGAGATCATGAAAAAGATCGGGCATTTTTGATCGTTCAGTATTTAGGAATTCTCCAAGGCGATTGAAACGACGTTGCGCGAGGGTATTCGCCTTTCACTTCCGTAGTCGTCAGAGTATACTGACCTCCCTATGTCATGGCTTACGAAAGAACAGGAATATCTCGACGACGAAGATTCTTCTGAAATCCCTCCACCTCGGGTGGTCTTTGAAGATAATCATCTTTTTATCGTCTTCAAACCCTGTCGCTGGCTGACGCAAAAAGATCAGACAGGCGATGAATCAATTTTGGAATGGTCGAAAAACTACATTAAAGGTGTTCATTCGAAGCCGGGGAATGTGTTTCTGGGCCTTGTGCATCGTCTCGACCGACCTGCGTGTGGCGTTGTCGTGTTTGGAAAAACATCCAAAGCGGCGAGCCGGCTCTCGGAGCTTTTTAGAACGCATCAAATTCGTAAAACTTATCGGGTGGAAGTGTGCGGGCATATGACGGGGGAAGCTGTTCTCACTCATTATATCGACGAAAAAGAGGGTAAGATGGAAGCCACCGCTCATTCTACGGCCGAGGGTAAAAAAGCGGAACTGAGTTATCGAGTCCTCGCCAATCGGAAGCACACGACCCTTTTGGATATCACGTTGAAAACGGGACGCAAGCATCAGATTCGAGCGCAAATGAGTGCGATTGGCCATCCCGTAGTCGGAGATCGAAGGTACGGCTCCACGGTACCTTATTATTTTGGAAAGATTAAACTTATGGCGTTTGAGATCGAATTTAAGCATCCGACCCGCAATGAAATGATTGTCGCAACCGTTCCCGAACCGCTGCAAGAATGGGCCGCACTTTGAATCCTGAAATTGAAAAAGCACTCGAAGCCGCTCTGAATGCGCGAACACCGCTTTTAAAAAAATTAAAAGACGAAGACACCGATACCTATCGATTTTTTTCCGGGCGTAGAGAGGGCATCTCAGGCCTTGTCATTGATATTTTAGGAAATGTTGGGATTGTCGAGCAGTTGATTGGAAAAGAAGGCTTTGACTCAGAGTCGTTGCCGCAAATCGCTGAATGGATCAGTCGTCATTTAAAACTAAAAACGGTTCTCTTAAAAAAATACATCGAAGATCGGAGTTCTCGCAAAGTAGATGATGAGCTCATGCCGAAAAAGCCTTTGTTGGGTGAAGATCCCAAGGAGGTCTTTTCGGTTCGGGAGAACGGCCTCCGTTTTGAGATTCGTCCTTACGACGGATTTTCTACAGGACTTTTCCTCGATCAGCGTGATAACCGAAAGTGGGTTCAAACCGAAAGTTCTGGCAAAAAAATTTTGAATGCTTTCGCCTATACTTGCGCTTTCAGTGTCTATGCCGCCAAAGGTGGAGGACAAGTGACGAGCGTGGATTTGTCGCAGAAATACCTCGACTGGGGCAAAGCGAATTTTTTATTGAATGATTTAAATGTGAATGAGCACCGATTTTACGCTTGGGATATTTTTGAGTTTCTCAAAAAAGCTAAGAAGCAGGGCGAAGTGTTTGACCTCATCATTTTAGATCCTCCGAGCTTTTCGCGAAGTAAGACCGGAACTTTTGCGTTGAAGAAGGACTGGGAAAAACTTTTTGAAGCGGCTTTACCCGTCCTCGCAACAGGTGGAACATTCTTCTACTCGTGTAATTCTCACGAAATTGACCCGGTGATTTGGTCTCAGGGACTCGATCGAAGTTGCGAAAGCCGTGCGTTTACTCGAGTAACTTTACCGCCCGTGCCTTTTGACTTCAAAAAAGAAGAGCACACCTTAAAAACTTGGTGTGCTCAGATTCTTTAAAAATAAAAGCGTTCTTATACAGCGAGATTGCTTCCGTCTCCGCCCTTCGGGCTGCGCCGGACAAGTCGCCGCTTAAGCGAGAATAAAAGTGCGTTCTTTCGGCGCTGGCTTTTTGCTAGCCGGACGAATCGTTACGAAACCGCCATCGGGTCCAGGAATTCCGCCTTTGATGAAAATGAGATTTTCTTCAGGGCGAACTTCAACGACTGTGAGCTTTTGAATGGTGCGTGGGCAATTTCCTAATTGACCAGGGGCCCCTTTGTTTTTCAAAACTCGACCTGGGAAAGTATTGGATCCGTTAGAACCCCCGTGACGGAAGTACTTGGAAACCCCGTGAGTCGCATCCGCACCATGCCAATGGTAGCGTTTCATGACCCCGGCAAAACCTTTACCTTTTACCGTTCCAATCACGTCGACAATGTCGCCTTTGGCAAACATGCTGACGGAAAGTTTTTGTCCGGCTTTAAACTGAGAAAGATCGTCGGTCGCTTCGACCCGGATTTCTTTTGAACGTAAACGAGCAGGGACGCTGGCCTTTTTATAATGACCGAGTCTCGCTTTATCCATGTTCTGTGGTTTTCTGAAACCGTAACCGACTTGGAGAGCGGAGTAACCGTCTGTCTCCTTGGTTTTCACTTGGGTTACGTAACAATCTGTTGTGTCGACCACCGTAATGGGCACTGTTCCCCCGGCTTCGTTAAAAACGGTCGTCATTCCAACTTTTTTTCCTACAATACCTAACTTCACGGCTTTACCTCATTTGATACACTTAGAGCCAAAATAAGAGATTTCTTATAGCGGGTGGGGGTGGGCTCGGCAATAGTTTTTGTAAGTTTCTTTCATCATATCGAAGATCTAGCTCGGGGATTTTAGAAAAGCCACCCTAAATAAGAAAAGGATTTTGACGGGCTCCCATCAAAATCCTTTAAAATTCAATGTCTTGTAAAGCGGGTAATCTTAGCTAGGTTTGATCACGCGCATGAATTTTTCTAAGAATTCATTGTCGGTTTCAGGTTCGCTTTTGCCGACTTCGACTTCCAATTCATCGACCATTTGCTGAAACTTTTCTGGATCTTCCAAACCTTCTTTGATTTTTTCCATGTAGTCTTTGGGGTAGCGTTTGCTCATCCGGTCGACGTACGCGTTCAGACGACGTTCGGCTTTCACCTGATCGTTGAATTTAATATGTTTCCAATTCGCAAGATAGTGGAGACGGCAGTAGCCTTCCGAGCTTCCGGGCATTTTACATCCACGTTGGCCGCATTTCTTCGCCTTGCCTTTGGGCTTTTTCTTTTCAACCGGTGCGGTTTCCACCGAATCAGCCGCTTTTACTACTTTCGCTACCTTGGCTGCCTTCGCAGGCTTTGGAGCGATAATTTTCTTTTTGGGCGCTTGAGACTTCATCTCATTCTCCTTATATGCGACTATATCGGAAACCTTACACCATGAGTTAAGGAAAAATAAGCAAAACAATCATGGAGAGATTTTCATAATCGTCGAGAGCCTGTTAAAACGTATCTCCTATGAAGACAGATATCGAAATTGCTCAAAAAGCAAAAATGCTTCCCATCACACAAATTGCCGACCGTTTAGGGATCCCTCAGGAATTCCTAGAACCTTACGGACACACGAAAGCAAAGATTTCTCTAAAATATCTCGAATCTCTAAAAAATAAGCCCGACGGTAAATTGATTCTGATGACGGCGATTAGTCCCACTCCGCCTGGAGAAGGCAAGACGACCACGACGGTAGGCCTCGGGGATGGACTGAGTCGGCTCGGCAAAAGAGCGATGATTTGTTTGCGTGAGCCAAGCTTGGGTCCGGTCTTTGGAATGAAAGGCGGAGCCGCGGGCGGCGGGTACGCGCAAGTCGTTCCGATGGAAGATATTAATCTTCATTTCACGGGCGATTTCGGTGCGCTCCAATTGGCGAACAATCTCCTTGCCGCTTTAATTGATAATCATATTCATTTTGGGAATGAGCTGGGTTTCGACGTGAGGCGAGTGACTTGGAAACGAGTGCTCGACATGAATGATCGCGCGCTTCGAGATATTGTGATTTCATTAGGTGGGCCTACGAACGGTGTTCCTCGGGAAGATCACTTCGACATTGTCGTCGCGTCCGAAGTAATGGCGATTCTTTGTCTTTCGAACTCGCTCCAAGACTTAAAAGAACGACTGGGAAATATCGTCGTCGGTTATACCCATTTTGAAAAACCGATTCGCGCTCGAGACTTAAAAGCCCACGGAGCGATGGCGGTTTTACTGAAGGACGCATTAAAACCTAATTTGGTTCAGACGCTCGAAAACACTCCCGCATTCGTTCATGGAGGACCTTTCGCGAATATTGCTCATGGTTGTAATTCGGTGATTTCCACTCGAGCGGCTTTAAAACTAGCAGACTATGTTGTGACGGAAGCCGGGTTTGGTGCTGATTTAGGGGCGGAAAAGTTTTTTGATATTAAATGTAGAAAAGCCGGATTGAAACCGAGTGTTGCGGTGATCGTTGCGACCGTACGTGCGTTGAAATACCACGGCGGTCAAAAACTGAAAGAACTGACGACTGAAAATGTAAAAGCGCTTGAAGCAGGCTGTGAGAATCTTGAACGACATATCCAGAATGTTCAGGGCCACTTTGGTATCCCGTGTGTCATCGCGATTAATCATTTTACGAGCGATACCGAAAAAGAAATTTCTTTTTTGAAAAACAAAGCGACCGCTTGGGAGGTCCCCATTGTGACTGCGAAACACTGGGCCTTAGGCGGTGCGGGTTCTCAAGAATTAGCACAGACGGTTGTGGATACGATCGATTCTAAGCCATCCCATTTTAAGACTCTTTACGAAGATGCGCTTCCTCTGTGGACGAAAATTGAGACGGTTGCAAAGAAAATCTATGGGGCGAGTGAAGTACATGCAGAAAAATCTGTGATGAATCAAATTGAAAAATTCAGGGAGGATGGATTTGGGCATTTTCCAATTTGTATCGCAAAAACTCAGTATTCCTTTTCGACCAATCCCAAGTTGAGAGGTGCGCCCAAGAATCATACGATTCAGATTCGAGAAGTTCGGTTGTCGGCAGGGGCAGAATTTATTGTCGTCGTGTGTGGAGATATCATGACGATGCCGGGACTTCCGAAAGAACCTGCCGCATACCATATTGATATTGATACCGACGGAAACGTTGTCGGGCTTTCTTAGAAAATAAGCGAGACCGATTAGAACTCAGACATTGCTTACGTCAGGGCGGGCTGCAAAAGGCTGGGGTTCGCTTCTAAGAATTGTCGTTTTTTGAGACGAATCGAGAGAAGTTCTTTCGCATAAGTGAGATTGAGGCCCAGGAATTTATAGAACGAAGTCGAAGAGAATCCGTGTTTTCGTTTGCGATAGGGAATTCGGATTTCTTTAACGAGAGCCGGAATTTCTTGTTTGATGATTAACGCAATGGCGAGATTGAATGACTCGCAGCCTTTTGGAAAAAGGGGAGAAAACTTCATCGCGGTTTCTCGGTCCATCAAACGAAATGAAATATTTCCGTCAGGAAGCGATGTCTTAAAAAGAAGTTGCGACCATTTGATAATCGCGCGATGGATCATTCGGCGAGCGATGGAATCCAAGCGATGCGTCCTATTTCCAATGACGAGTCTAGCGGTTCCTTTTTCTTTCCAAAATTGTTCGAAGTCTGAAGTTTCAAATCTTCCATTTGCATCAAGCACTAAAACATATTTTCCGCGAGCAAGTTCCAAACCTCTTCGCACGGCTTCGCTGTGTCCGGTTCGCAATTGATGAGTGACTCGAACGTATCTGTGATCTTTTCGAATTTTATCTAAGATGCGGCCGGTGCCGTCGGTCGAGCCATCATTGATCGCGATGATTTCAAAATTCGGAGCGAGCTTTGAAAAAACATTTCTCCACTCCATGAAGAAACTCTCAAAGGAACCCGATTCGTTGTAAATGGGGATAATGACGGAGAGCTCGGGTTGCATGATTTGTATTATTATACTGGAAAATGGTTTGAAATTAACTTCTTAATTCGTATCGAATGAAAGTGACATAATGCGGCACTCTCACAATCCTAATTGACCAAATCCACAAACTCGCCTATAAATTGTTGGCCTAAGACATGGCAAACGAAGATTCATTCAAAGAAGGTCTCACATTCGATGACGTCCTTCTTGTGCCGAAATATTCTGAGGTTCTTCCGACTGCGGTCGACTTATCCTCAAAGCTCACAGCAAAAATTCAACTGAAGATTCCCGTCATCTCTGCCGCGATGGACAAAGTCACAGAGAGTCGGACGGCAATCATTATGGCGCGCCTTGGCGGAGTGGGTGTGATCCACCGCAATCTCACGCCTGAGAAACAAGCCCTTGAAGTTCAGAAAGTGAAGAAGTCCGAAAGTGGGATGATCTTTGATCCCATTACTTTGAGCTCGGACCAGACGCTTTCGGATGCGCTTAGTTTAATGAAGAAGAATGGGATTTCAGGCTTTCCCGTCACCGAAGAAGGCAAGCTTGTCGGAATTGTCACGAACCGAGACTTAAGATTTGAAGAAAATGCCAATCGCAAAATTTCTGAAATCATGACGCCATTTGAGAATCTGATTGTCGGAAATGAATCGATTGCGATGACCGATGCGGTGAAACTCATGCACAAAAATCGCATCGAAAAATTGCCGGTCATCGATGAAGACCGCAATTTGAAAGCATTGATTACGATAAAAGACGTGATGAAGAGTATTAACTTTCCACTCGCCAATCGCGATTCAAAGGGAAGATTGCGTGTCGGAGCGGCAGTTGGAACGGGCGTTGAAGCTCAAAAGCGTATCGAACTGCTTCATAAAGCAAAAGTAGATTTTGTGACGGTCGATACTGCCCATGGCGATTCCAAAAACGTTTTAGAAATCGTGAAATGGTCGAAACAGAAATTTAAAGACCTGACCGTTATCGCGGGAAATGTTGCGACTGCCGAAGGTGCGACCCACCTGTATGAAGCGGGTGCAGACGCGATTAAAGTCGGAATGGGAAGTGGCTCGATTTGTACGACTCGCATCATTGCAGGGGTCGGAATCCCTCAGTTCACAGCGATTCGAAACTGTGCGCCTGTCGCTAAAAAGTTCGGACGAACTTTGATTGCCGATGGTGGAATTAAATATTCCGGCGATATGGTCAAAGCGCTTGCAGCGGGAGCCGATTGCGTGATGATTGGAAGTCTTTTTGCGGGAACAGATGAATCCCCAGGTGAAGTCGTTTTTTATCAAGGTCGAACTTATAAAACCTATCGTGGAATGGGCTCTGTCGAAGCCATGCGAGAGGGAAGTCGGGATCGTTACGGTCAGCAAGGCGTTGAAGAGAGTTCGCTCGTCCCCGAAGGGATCGAGGGAATGGTGCCATACCGAGGCGAATTGAAACAGGTTGTGTTTCAGCTGGTCGGCGGGGTTCGCGCGGGGCTCGGATATTTAGGCTGTTTGACCTTGGATGCTTTAAGAGACAAAGCGGAATTCGTAAAAATTTCCCCGCAAGCGCTCAAAGAATCGCATGTACATGATGTGTATGTGACCAAAGAAGCGCCTAACTATCGACCCAACGACTGATGAACAAAGTACTCGTCCTTGATTTTGGTTCCCAATTCACACAACTCATCGCAAGAGCCGTCAGAAACCTAGGGGTTTTTTGCGAAGTTGAACCCTATTCGATTTCAGAGAAAAAAATCCGAGAGAAAAATCCGAGTGCGATTATTTTATCGGGTGGGCCGTCGAGCGTCGGTGGAAAATCCTCTCCTAAAATTGCAAAGACTCTTTTGGATTTAGATGTCCCTATCTTAGGAATTTGCTATGGGATGCAGCTTCTCTCACATTTGAATCAAGGCAAAGTGAAAAGCGGCAATGCTCGTGAATATGGTTCTTGCGAAATTGAAGTGAAAGACAATCGAGGTCTTTTTGCGACTTTTAAGAAGAATGAAAAACTGCCTGTTTGGATGAGCCATGGCGATCATGTAGGTGAAATTCCTGCAGGAGGAGTGGTCACCGCAACGTCCGATAAGTGTGTCGTTGCGTTTGAAATGGGAAATCTTCACGGTATTCAGTTTCATCCCGAAGTTGCGCATACTCCGATTGGGATGGTCATTCTTTCGAATTTCTTGTTTCGAATCGCGAAACTCAAAGCTGACTGGAAGATGGAAAATTTCTTGGAGCTTAAGAAAAAAGAAATCCTAGAGCAGGTGGGAAGCAATCAAGTCATTGGCGCCGTCAGTGGTGGCGTCGATTCGACGGTGCTGGCAGTTTTCTTAGGAAAGATTTTAGGAAAGAAATTTCATCCCTTCTTGGTCGATACTGGACTTCTTCGAAAGAACGAAGCGAAAGAAGTGGTTCAGTTTCTGAAAGCGGAAGGCGTTGACATCCGGTTGGTCGATGCTTCGAAACTCTTCTTGTCCCGCCTCAAAAAGGTCACGGACCCTGAGAAAAAACGCAAGATTATCGGCAAAACTTTCATCGAGATTTTTGAAAAAGAAACGAAGCGCATTAAAAATGCGCACTTCTTAGCTCAAGGAACTTTGTATCCGGATGTGATCGAAAGTGTCTCGGTGAAGGGACCGAGCCATACCATCAAAACCCACCACAATGTGGGCGGGCTTCCCAAAAACATGAAGTTGTCGCTCATCGAGCCTTTTCGTGAATTGTTTAAGGATGAAGTGAGAGCTTTGGGAAGAGAACTAGGGATTCCAAAAAACTTAGTCGATAGACACCCCTTTCCGGGACCCGGACTGGCGGTCAGAATTATCGGCGATATTACTGAAGCAAAGCTTAAAGTTTTGCGAGAAGTCGATGCTGTTTTTATCGACGAGCTACGAAAAACAGGTGAGTACGATAAAATCTGGCAAGCGTTGAGTGTTTTACTTCCGATTAGCGCAGTTGGAGTCATGGGCGATGCGAGAACTTACGAATCGGTGGTGGCGTTAAGAGCCGTAACTTCTCGAGATGGAATGACCGCAGACTGGTACCGTTTTGACGGAAAGATTTTAGCGCGAATTTCGAGTCGAATTGTAAATGAAGTCCGAGGGGTTAATCGAGTTGTCTATGACATTAGCTCGAAGCCTCCCGCGACCATCGAATGGGAGTAAACCATGAAAGGTCAAATCTTAAGCGGTTTTTTGGCTCCGCATCCTCCACATCTCGTTTACGGTGAGAATCCCCCCCAAAATCGCGTTAAGTCTACAGGCGGTTGGGAAAGCCTCAGATGGGCTTACGAAAAAGCCCGGGAAAGTATCAAAAAAAATAAACCCGATGTGATTTTAGTGCACAGTCCCCATTGGATGACGATCGTCGGTCACCACTTTGCGTGTGTGCCCGAACTCAAAGGGCGGAGTGTGGATCCCATTTTTCCGCATCTCTTTCAGTACGATTTTAAGATGAAGATCGATACGGACCTTGCAAAACTTTGCTGCGAAGAAGCCAAAGCAGAAGGGCTCACAGCAAAGCTCATGCAAAATCCGAATTTTAGAGTCGATTACGGAACGATTGTGTCTTTGCATATGCTCAATCCGGATTGGGATATTCCGGTGCTTCCGATTTCTGCGAACAATTCGCCTTACGCGTTTTCTTTAGACGCCGGCCAAGAGCAAATGATTAAGCTCGGGCAAGCGACGAAAAGAGCGATTGAACGGCGGGGAGTGAAGGCGGTACTCGCTGCGAGTAATACGTTATCGCATTTGCACTTCAGCGAAGAGCCGAATCCGCCTGAAGATATGAGTCGCGAACATGTGCAATCAGACGCGCAATACAAATGGGATATGCGAGTGATTGAGCTTTTACGAAATGGGAAAATTGAAGAGCTGAAAAAGATTTACCCTCAATTTATTCAAGAAGCTTTTGCCGAAGTAAAATCGGGCGCACTGATGTGGATGCTCTCAGCATTAGATTTTAAGCCGATCAAAGCAGACTTTTATGGCTATGGAACGGTCATAGGCACCGGCAATGCGGTCATGGAGTGGAAAAATTCCGCGGGAGGTGCTTTATGAAGGGTGAAATTCTCAAAGCCGCTTGGACTCCCGGCCTTCCTCATGTTTTAAATGGAGAGAAGTCGTTGAGTTGGAAAAAGCTTGCCGAAGGCTACACAAAATTAGGACAACGGATTTCTGAGCTCAAACCCGACGTTTTAGTGATTTACAGCACTCAATGGCTTTCGGTTTTAGGGACGTCTTTTCAGACTCAGCCCAATCCTAAAGGAGTGCATGTCGATGAAAACTGGTACGAGCTCGGAGATTTGCCTTACGATTTTAAAAGTGACGCCGAACTTTCAACTCAGTTTGCTTTAGACTTTAAGGAAAAAGGTTTTCCGACGAAAACGGTCAACTTCGAAGAATTTCCGATTGATACCGGAACCATCGTCGCGAATCGATTTTTAAATCCAAATGGAAAAATTCCCGTTTCGATCGTTTCGTCTTGGGTTTATGCCGATGCAAAAATTTCAAAGTTGCTCGGCGAAACGATGGCGATGACGATTGAAAAATCTGGAAAAAAAGCGGTCATCATTGCGAATTCCCTTTTATCGGCGCGTTTCAATCCCGATGAAATCTCTCCTGGAGAAGATCAAATTTCAAACGAAGACGATGAAGCCAATCGAAAAGTCCTGAAAAGTTTTGAAAACGGCAACTGGAAGATGACCGCAAATCTCGTTTCAGATTTTTCAAAAACGTCGCCCATGGACATGCAATTCAATGCCTTACATTGGCTTTCGGGAATCTTGGGCGAGCGCTCGACTCGCGCAGAGATTTTAACCTATGGTCCGCAATGGGGCACGGGCGCTGCGGTGATCGATATTCATTAACGATCCACTTTCGCCTATTTCTTTTTTTCTTCTAATTGCTGTTTCGAGCATCCCGCATCGGAACCTTCGGGAACGACCACAACCCCTGCCTCTGTTTTTGGACATTTGTCGAACTTGTCAGGAATCCCATCGCCATCGTCATCAGGGCCTAAATTAGAAAATGAGGTCTGAACACAGAGATAATGGTATTCAGATACAAAATCTCCACTTTCCGTGAGTTTTTCTTCAAAAGAGTATCCGTAATTATAAAACTGCATCGGGATCTGAGTTTCCTTGGCGGTGGAAAAACTGTAAACCGAGCGAAGAAAATCCGTTTTCACCGACCGTGAGATTCTCTTGTTCGTCCAAATAGAAAGCTCGGACAATAATCCTGTGGGATCAGAATATCTTCCGAAAGCATTCGTAATCCCACGACTGTGGGCATCGACGACTTCTTCGAGAGTTGGAATTCGCCAAGCGACGCCTCCGGCGGCTTTGAGGCTTGCGCAGGCAGATTCCGCAGGCAAGTAACTCGTTTTGGCAGTTGTGGCTTTTTGGTTTGGAGAGAGTTGAGACCAGAGGATGCCAGAATTCCTATCCTTCAGACGACAGAATGCATTTTTTCGATGGCAGCTGCTGTATTTCAATTCCTCTCCGTTGAGTAAATAGGACATATCTGTCCAGTATTTAGCGGTGTCGCTTCGCACGCATCTCCACTCTAATTCATCCTCAATGTCAAAATCGTCTTCCGATCCATTTCTCATATCTGTTGCCATCGCCCGCGCCGAATCGGTTTGATGAGGGGTTTCAGACCAAGTAATTTGAGTGTTAGGGCCGAAGAATTTATTTTTTGCGACGATTGCAGTAAATTCTGCCGTTTTTGTTTTTTTCATTTCTTCCGAAGAGGGGAGTCTCCAGTCACTGAACCCACCCCAGTTTTTTAGACTTTTGCAGGCTTCCTGGGCCGCTTTCCAGTTGAGGTTCTTTCCGCTTTTTGGAGCAACACCACTCCAATAGAGCCCGGTTGTTTTATTTTTGAAAACGCATTGGTCGGTCGCTTCAAGACAACTCGAAACCGGTTTTCCTTGAGCGTTTCTGGAAAAATCGAACCAGCCTTTGGGTAAGATTTCAGAACTGGATCCCGAGATATCAAGTTTCAGCTCTTTGTAGAGTTCGGATTCTTTATTTCCTACAATGGCTAATATCGATTTTGAAAGTTCATCGGCAGTGTATCCTAAAAAATCCTCATTCATAAAAAGACTCGTAAGCTCCCGAATTTGAGCTCCATCTTTTACGAACTCAACGCCAATCGCTGAGATCAGAGCCTCATGCATATAGGACCAAGCTTGGCTCAGCTCGGAGAGTTGATCGTGAACTTCCTTGTCGAAATACACAACGGTTCCTTTATTTGCCGCGAGTTGATGTTTTTTTCCCTCGTTGTCTTTGAACATAAGTACAAGTGGGCTCGCACCTTCATCTTTAATATCCTTTAATTTCATTTTAGGTTTCACGAAATACCACTGCGGATCAATTCCTCGGTCGAATTTTTGGGAAAGAAGAATTCCCCCTCTGCGAAAAAGTTGTTTGAACCTCTCAAGTCGGGGTTTGAGGTGGTTCAAATAGGGTTTTTCTTTTGCCGGCTTAAAACTCTTATCATGTTCGACGCGGTCCCAGATTTCGAGGGCTCCTCCCACGCTTAAAGCGTCTGCTCCATGGCCCTCTTGTCCTGGTGCCATCACGGGCGGTGGAGTCTGAGCAAGCGCTTTGTGCGCGGAAACGATGAGGAGCAGGGCGATGAGAAGGGTTAAGTGTTTCATTTAGTTTTCCTATTCTCTAAGGTTAGTGGAAAAAGTGAGATTGAGAGATGATAAACAGCATCTTTTCTGGGATCGGCCTCGAGATACTGGCTCAGTTCTCTTCGAAATTTTTGAATTTTTAGTTTTGCTTGGCGTATTTTTGATTGCGAAATGGCCATCGTCATCGACGATTGATCTCTTTTTTCGAAATCAACGGAGTCCATGGCTTCACTCGCTTTTGCGAGCAAATCTCGTTGGGCTTTTTTTAAAGCTTCAGTGGTATTTTGAAAAAGCGTTGTCGTACGATTCTCAGTGTCCTCTTCAATTTTTCCTTGAGGTCCTACTTTAATCATTCCCGCTTCGGTCAATCGTTCGATAGCAATATTGGCTTGGCTTACCGAGATTCCGAGACGTTTTGCGATACTTTTGGGTCGAGGGTCAAAATCTTCTAATCGAGTGAGCTCTAAAAGCGCGTAGCAGTACCATTCCGAAATATGAAAGTGAGACTCAGAAAGAGGTCGAAAAACTCGTTTTTCTTTGGGCTCGCGAGAAGGGAGAGGTTCTGAAAAATGCTGGGTTTCAAATTGTTCGATTTGTTTCGAATCCATGTCGAGTCTCATCGCGAGTCGATAAAGCATGGTGCGAGTGAGATTGCGCTGCCCTCTTAAAATTCGAGAAAGCGATGAGGGTTCAACCCCTAATAACTTCGCAAAAGAGCGTAGGGAATACTGCGGATTTTTCTGACATCGCAGTACCAGCTCGCTCTGAAGATGGCGTCTAAAATCCATCGAAGTTTTTTGATTGGCGCTTTGCATTATTCTGGTCTCTGTAACGAACGACCGAATCTTTGGCAAGCAAATGAAGCAACAAAGTGTTGCTCGTGGCAAGCCACACCCTTGTCCCGTAAGGCTAATGAGGTGTTAACGTATCCAGAATAACGGACTTACCCGGTTGGAATTTTTGAGAAATTCCCTTTTGCCAGGCTTGGAATTGGTCGGCATAGTGAGGCGATTGAAAATTTCCAGATTGTCCGCCCGGTTGATTGTAAGTAGCGAGCGTTGGATCACTCAGATCCACTACCATTCGCATGGAGGCGCTGTGAAATTTTCCATAAAGAAGGGCTGCCGCTCGGGGAGTGGAAAAAGTTCCCGGCGATTCTTCAATCGGCATTCGAAAATATTTTCCTAAGAAATCTGGAAAGGCCATTGAGAAAGGGTGAGGGACGATTGTTTTATTATAGTCTCCCCAACGCAGTTTTTTTAAGTCGAGCGGATTTTTAACGAGCGATTTTGCAGAGGTCAGTGCTGCCGCAATGACAGCTTCGTCGTAAGAATGGAATTGTTTCGCTAAAAGGTGAAGGGGTTTATTCTCTAGAAGAGATTGAACGACCGGTTCAACGAGATACCATTCACTCACGGGAGATTTGTCTTCTTTGAGCCAATCCTCGTCGAGATCGGGTGTTCCCCACAGAGGTTCTACTAAATTTGCAATCAACTGACGTCGAAAGGCTCGAATCAGAGGAAACGGGCTATCGACGCTGACTCTTCCATTCCACTCGCGCGCGATTTGAGAAATTTCATTCCACCAAGGATCGTCTTTGGAGGGGGATTGAGTATTGACTAAAATATCCCGATAAAAACTTGCCGTAGGACTATAGATATCGAGTTGAATTTGAGCGGAACTTTCAACGGTCCACTTTCCTTTTTCTTTTTCTAAGAGATTCTTGATCCGAAAAGCTCGGTCAGGGTTGCTGAAATTGCTACCGGTTTCGTAAACCACAGCGTTCGAACCTTTCGTAAAAGGAACCATTCTTTGGTTCGCACTGACCACCAATCCACTGGGAGGATTGATCTCCCTCGGCATTTCGTTGAAAGAAAGATATCCCTTCCAATCTCGGTTCTTGTCTCTGGTCGTAGAAATGCGTCCGTCAAAGCCCACTCTTTTGGGAATGAGCCCAGCGAGCACCCATCCAATATCTCCACTCTTCGTCGCAAAAACAAAATTGCTTGCGGGTCCTTTCCAACTCGAGAGAGCGGAAAGAAATTCCGAAGTGTTTCGAGCTTGCATGGTCGCAACCGTATCTAGCTGTGAAAGCGCGTCGCTATCTAGAGCGGTCCATTGAATCGCCAGATCCTTTCCATTTTTGTGAGCGATGATAGGCCCCCACAAAGTTTTCTTAATTGGGATCTTTTGAGGGTCTTCACCTTTTATCTTCAGTTCTTCTTCCGACGAACTCTGCACGTCTGCATCGCTCACTGGAATCAGATCTAAATTATCAACTGAAGGATAAGTAATCGACCAAGCCAAATCATCGTTCGAACCAATTGCGATTCCAGGAACTCCCGGAAGACTCACACCGGTGGTTTTTAAAGAATCTCCTTCGAGGCGGATTCGGTACCAAATCCCTGGAGCGAATAAATCGAGATGCGGATCGCCTGCAAGAATCGGCTTTCCACTCTGCGTGTACTTTCCCGAGAGCGCCCAGGCATTACTTCCTCTGCGCGATTTTTCATAAGCGCCCTCTTTTGGACGAAGAGGAAGTTCATTTCGAATATCGATCCCTGGGCCTGGGAGGGAGCGAGAGGGCGATACCGTATCTAATCTCACGGGCGTGTCGATAAACCCACCGTAAGGAGTTAAAAAATCTGCAAGGGCTTTCGGACGGTTTTGATAAAGTAAAGTGACCGAACGTTCGGATAAGTACTGAGAAGCGAAATCTAAATCCACGAACATCGCAAGCACTACGAGCAAGCTATCTTCTGGGCTCCAGGGCTTAGGTTCATAACGTAAAAGTTGCATTTCGAACGGAAGGGGACCCTGCTTAATAAAAGCGTTTACCCCCTCGGCATAAGCTTCCAATAACTTGCGATGCTTTTCAGGCATCTTCAAAAAAGCATCGGCCGCAACTTTTGAAAAACCTACCTGTCGGTGAAAAGTATCGAACTGCCGGGTTTCTTTTCCAAAAATCTCAGAAAGTCTTCCCGAGGAACGCCTTCGAAGCAGATCCATTTGAAAGAGACGATCCCGCGCGGTTACCCAGCCTTGACCTCGATACAAATCCTCAATGGAACTTCCTGAAAGGGTTGGAACTCCAAACTCATCCTGCTCGATGCGAACTTGGGACGTGAGTCCGGAAATTTTTCCACCAATGCCGTTTTGGGGGAGCGAATGCCGAACCATCCAGAAGATTAGAATCACTGACGATAAAATCAGAATTCCGAAGAGACACATTCCAGCGAATAAAATTTTATTTCTTTTTGGCACTGCTTTACTCTCAAGCTTTTAGCAGACGAGCCTGAATATAGGGAGCGAGATACTTTTCGGTGAATTCTTTTTTGTGGTCTTTATAGGACTTGATTGCACCTATCGCGTAAAGCGCGCGGATATAATACCAAGCATAATCGAGTTGGTACGCCTGAAAATCGTTTCGTGCGCTATTGGGGTAAAGGTGATGGTTATTGTGCCATTCGCCCGTCACAAGACCCGGCCAGAGTTGATTAATCGACTTATCTTTTGTGTAAAAATCAATTCCTTCTTGGCGTTTGTCTTTTCCAGCTCCATGCCCGTCGAAATTAAAAGTTCGAACGCCTACCGCCCAGACTCCGCAGGCCGCAAAGATTGTGCAGGAAAGCGCGTGGCCTCCGATAAGATAAAGGATTCCGTACCAGGCGGCCCAATTTAAAAACGTTTCGAGAATCGTCCAAACGGGATGGGCAATCGATCCCCATTTTTTATATTGTTCGTAGGTGTTCGTTTTATATCCCAAGTGAGAAACAAGACGCGCACACGTATTGTAATCTTTTTCGGTCATGTTTCGATGAATCGGCTGATGATTCGCGTCGGCTAAAAAACAATACCACCATCCGCCATTTACATTGTACGGATCTCCCGGTTTCTCCGAGAGTTGGTGATGGACGTAGTGTGAAATCACATACAATTCATCGACGATAATTTTGACAACTAAGTGGCGCGTGATGAATCGAAAAATTGGATGCCCGAATTCATACGCATGGTGAGTCGCGTACCTGTGATACCAAATCGTGCCATGCGTTCCTAAAATCACCATGCTGTAAATGAAAGCGATAATGAAATTGGTGAGCGTCAAATATTTAAAAAGAAAGAAACCAAAAGGGATCGCAAAAACAACCAGTGTAAACCAACTAAAAAAAGGCACCCAGTTTTTGGCGGTCGCAAAAGGATTCACTCGCGAAAAGAAATGTCGGATCAGCTCTTTAAAACTTGGCACATACAAAGCCCCGCCTCTTTCATATCCATACGACGGCGGTTCGATCATCCAAGATAGGGATCTCATGATTGTGGAGGTCGTGACTGCAATTTTTCTCGGGAAACAATTAGCCCGTGACTGAGATCATAAGGGGACATTCCCAAAGTCACTCGGTCTCCGACGATAATTCGAATATGAAATTTTCTGAGTCTTCCAGACAGTTTGGCTTTGACGAACCGCCCATCAGGAAGTTGGACACTGAAGAGACTGCCTGAGAGGGATTCTTTTACCACACCATCAATTTTTAGAAGATCTTCTTTGCTCATGATACCGATACCGCCTTTTGGGGTCTTATCTTAAAACCTTCTGTGGGGCAGAAGCGAATAAAGATGGATTAATTTTGAGATTATCAGCGAAAATAAAAAAAAGCACGCTAATTGGTCTAATTAGCGTGCTCTTCAAAAAGTAACTATTAGAGTGACTGGAATGGCTTAGAAGCCACCGCCACGACCGCCGCCGCCCTGGGTGAGCTGCCCGCCGGCAGCACGGTGCGCACCATGATGGTGGGCAGGTCGACGGCCGGGAAACGATCGACGCCCAGGCGGAAGAACGAAGCCGCGCCGACGACGACGAGCGCCAGTACGATCATCGTCGCGAAGACCGGGCGGGTGATGCAGGTGGCGGCGAGCGTGCGCATGGCGGTCGGCTTCAGAAGGTGAAGGTGAGGCCGGCGGTGGCCTCCAGGTTGTGGGTGCTCTGGCGCTTGCCCAGCAGGTCGAGCGAGAAGATGTGGTCGCGGGCGTCGATCTGCACGGAGATGTTGTCGGTGAAGAACACCCGCATGCCCGAGCCGAAGTTGAACGTGGCCCTGCGCTGCTGGTTGAACGAGGTGCTGCCCACGCCGCCGATCACATACAGCGAGAAGGGCCAGGCGCGCTTGCTGCCCCAGAACACTTCGCCGGGCAACACGTTGTAGCCTAATGACAGGTTGTAGTAGCTCAGGTTTTCCTTGTCCGTTGCAAAGACTCCGCCGGGCAGGATCTGGCGGTAGTTGGTGTCGCTGACCTGGGTCTGCGCCACTACGGCCTCGGCAAAGAAGTCTTCGGTGATGTGGTAACCCAGGCGCAGGCCGCCG